>CAYSXG010000244.1:0-5278 GCA_964434895.1 uncultured Solibacteraceae bacterium
GCGCACCGGCCCAGTCCACCCCCGGCCCCGCCACCGACAGCGCGTCCGGAGCCACCTTCACCTACGGATGGACCTTCGGCGCAGCCGCCACCGCCCCCGGGGCCTCCGCCAGCCACACCTACACCAATTCCGGCACCAGCCCCGTGAGCTACACCGCCACCTTCACCGCCACGGACCAGACCGGCGCCTCCGGCACCGCCACCCGCGTCATCACCGTCTCCCCGGCCTCCAAGAACACGGTCACGGCCTCCATCGGCACCCCCTCCTCCAACGTGACCATCGCCTCGGGGACCACCCAGTCCTTCGCCGGCTCCGCCACGGACAGCGCCGCCGGGGCCACCTTCACCTACGGTTGGGCCTTCGGCGACGGCGCCACCGCGACCGGGGCCTCCGCCAGCCACACCTTCGTGAACACGGGCTCCTCGCCGGTGCTCTACACCGCCACCTTCACCGCCACGGACCAGACCGGCGCCGCCGGCAGCGCCTCCCGCAGCATCACGGTCTCCCCCGCCCCCACCGGCGGCTGACCCCAAAACGAGCTGGAGCCCAACGACCACCAGGCCAGCGCCGACGTCGTGCCGGACACGGCCACCTCCATCTTGGGCTACTTCAAGTCCACCTCGTACAACGACGACTACTTCGCCGTCACCCTGCTGGCGGGCCACACCCTCACAGTCGACATGGTGGGCCCCACCGCCTCGAACCAGGACTACGACCTCTACCTCTACAGCAGCGGCGGCACCCTCCTGACCTCCTCCACCAACAGCGGCACCACCGAGCACATGAGCTACAAGAACACCAACCTCTACGCCACCAAGACCCTCTACATCAACGTCAACCGCTACTCCAGCTACAGCTCGGCCACGCCCTACACCCTGACCATCAGTCGATAGTCCGGACCTTGCGCGTTCGAACGGGGCCCTCGCGGGCCCCGCTTTTTTTGGAAGGGGCCCCCTCAGCGCCCCGCGCCCTCCCGCCCTTCCAGCTCCCTCGCCGTCTCCTGCAGGCGGCGCCTCGGGCCCGAAAGGCCCAGCCGGGCGTAGGCCAGGTCCAGGAAGGACTGCAGGGTCGGGCCCAGTTCCCGGACCCGGGCCTGGGTCTCGGGGGCCTCCGGAGGCAGGGCCAGCAGCCGCTCCCAGGTCGATTCGAACCAGGCCCGAAGGGCCGTCCAGGCCTCCTGGCGCTGCAGGAGGCTGCCCACCTGCTCGTGCGCCGAGGCCGGGAGGCAGAGGCGGAAGGAAAGGCCCGGCCGGGGGCTGGGCAGCTCCTCCGCCAGGGCCACCGGCCCCCGATGGGCCGGAAGGAAGGCGGTCCAGAAGGCTAGGGCCGCCCAGCGCTCCCCGTCCATGGGCCAGTGCCGGAGATGTTCCTCCAGGACCGGAATGGCCCGTCGGGCTTCCAGGTACCAGAGGTTCTCGTCCAGGCCGGCCCGATCCAGCTCCGCCCCCAGGCGGGTCCGGCTCAGGTCCTCCGCCAGCATGGATTCCAGGGGCCGGCAGGGCAGGCGCTGAAGCAGGAGGCCCAGGCGCAGGCGGCGCGGCCCCGGAGCCTGCGGCTGATGATCCACCCGGTCCGAGGCCACCCACAGGCGCCCCGGCCGCCCGGCCCGGAGCAGGTCCGCCAAGGCCCCCGGAAGGGCCTCGCCGGTCCCCTTGGGCTCCCCTCCCAGACTCAGGGCCCAGGCCCCTTTCAGGCCCGCCTGGGGCTCCAGGAGCCGCTCCGAAGGCAACCACTGGATCAGCTCCGGCGCATGGTCGAAGGACTCCCGCAGGCGAGGCAGCTCCTTCGGATCCGCCAGGCCCACCCGCCAGGGCGGGAGGGGCGCGGGCATGGCCGGGGCCTTCAGGGCCGGCAGACCCGCCTGCTGGCGCAGTTCCGTCAGCTCCCGGGAGGGCCCCTCCGGAAGCCGGGCCCCGCCTAGCACCAGCCCCGCCAGCTCCCCGTAATCCCCTCCCGCATGCTCCCGCAGACCCCGAAGGGCCCCGGGCAGAATCTCCCACCCCTCCCGCCAGCTCCGGGCCATGGCCTCGTAGGCCAGGAGGGTGCCTTCCCGGTGCAGGTGGCGCTTCCAGGCCTCCCGATCCAGGAAAAGGGGATCCGGTCTTCGGCGCCAGGCCCGGGCCTGCTGGAGGAGTTCCTCCCACTTGCCCCGCCGACGCAGCACGTCCGCCTGGGCGTGGACGAGGGCCAGGGGGGGCCAGGCCTGGCCCGGCAGGGGCTCCACCTCCTCGATCCGGCCCATGAGCCGGTCGGCCCCGTCGTCATCGAGGACCCGCAGCAGGAAGGCCAGGTTGGACTGGAGGCCGCCCCGACCCGGGTCCGAAGCCAGGGCCGCCAGCACGCCGTCGGCCATGGCCTGCACGGACCCCTGGAGCCGGGGGGCCTCATTCTGGAGCCGGGGCCCCAACCCGGGGGGAGTCGGAACGGACCCCGGCCGTCGACCCTCTTCGAGGTCCACCTGCCAGGGCCAATCGGGCACCCGCATCAGCCCTTCCAGGGCCTCCTCGGCCTCCGGCAGCTCGGCGGGGAGGAGGCCATGGGCGTCCTCGGAGGGGGTGAGGGCCAGCTCCGCCATGGCCAGGCGGGCCTCCCCGTGGTCCGGGTGGTCCCGTAAAAGGGCGCCGAGGGTCTCCATCCGGAGGGGGCCCACCTCCCGGCGCAGGATCGCCTCGATGCGGGGAAAGTCCGGGATCCCCTCCCCAAAGGCCTGCGCCCGGCGACCGGGACCCACCAGCACCCAGCGGGTGCGCCCCTCGTCCAGGCCCAGGGCGCGGGCCAGGGCCGCCATCCCCTCGCTCCTATCGATCGGAAGGCCGGCCCCCCTCAGCTCGCGCCGGTGCACCTGGGCGGCCCCCGGCCAGTTCCAGAAGGGAAGGCGCCGGTCCAGCACCAGCCGCCACCCTTCCAGGCGCAGGGGAGGCGTGGAGAAGAGGGCGAGGCCTCGGAAGGCGGCCACCTGGGCCGGGGAGGGCAATCCAAGCAGGACCGCCGCCCAAAGAAGGCGGATCGTGTTCATGGGACTCCTTGCGGCGAGGATCCGCGGGAAACAACTCGAACTACCGGGTGATGTGCCGGACCGGGTCCCGGGGTTCCGCCCCCGCCCTTCGGGACCCGTACACTGGATCCATGGAAACGGAGATCCAGCCCCCCATCCCCCGGGCCCAGGTGTGGCTCCAGATCGGCGCGGGCGCGAGCCTCGGCCTCCTCCTCGCCCTCAGCCGAGCCCGGGTCCTGGCCTGGCTGGCCCGCCGCTTCGGCCCCTGGGGCCCGCTCTTCGGCGCGGCAGCCCTCCAGCTGGCCGTCGCCGTCTTCCTGGGATGGTACGGCTACCGGATCCTCGCCTCCCGCCGCTTTCCGCCCCCGGGGGCCTGGGTGTGGCGCCCCACCCCCGTCCACCGGGGCCGGGCCGCAGGCCTGCGCGGATGGTTCCACCTGGCTGGCGCCGCCGTCCTGGCGACCCTCTCCCTGGCCCTGGCCACCGTCCCCGCCCGCTATTCCGCCCCGGCGCACCCCGCCCCCCGCGGTCCCCGTTAGGCGGCCGGCCGAAGGTTCAACCGGGTCCTGGAGTATGGTGAAAGGACCTTCTCCGACCCGGCCCATGCCCCTTCCCCACCTCACTCCGGCCCTCCGGATCCGCCTTCTCCAGCGGGGGCTGGCCGAGGGTCTGTGGACCCACGCGGAGCTGGACCTCGACCCCGAAAGCGATCCCTCGGGCCTTTCCCGAAGGACCTGGCTGGGCCGCTTCGATCGACTGGAGGAGGAGGGGCGCATCCCCGAAAGCCTCGCCCTCCGCGTGGTGGAAGAGGCCGAGGACACGACCCTCTTTCCCACCTCGGCCCCCCCCGCGGACCCCTTCCCCCCTGGGGCCCGGGACCGCTTCGAGAACCTGGGCCTCCTGGGGGACGGGGGCATGGGGACGGTCTTCAAGGCCCGGGATCGCCAGATGGGCCGCGTGGTGGCCCTCAAGCTCCTCAAGCTCCTGGAGGCCGAGGGCCGCTCCCGCTTCCTCCAGGAGATCCGCTCCCAGGCCCGCATCGAGCACCCCCACATCGTCCAGGTCTTCGAGGCCGGGGAATTCGACGGCCGGCCCTACTTGGCCATGCAGTACGTGGACGGCCCCACCCTCAAGCAGGCCCTCTCGGTCCTGAACCTGGAGCAGAAGGCGGCCATCGTGCGGGACGCCGCCGAGGCCCTCCACGCCTGCCACCGCATGGGCATCCTGCACCGGGACATCAAGCCCTCGAACATCATGCTCGACGCCGCGGAGGACGGGCACTGGCACGCCTACGTCATGGACTTCGGCCTGGCCCGGGACCCCGCCGACCCGAGCCAGACCCAACCGGACATCCTCATGGGCACGCCGGCCTATATGAGCCCGGAGCAGGCCCGGCGCCTGCCCCTGGACCGCCGCTCGGACGTCTACGCCCTGGGTACCACCCTCTACGAGGCCCTCGGCGGCGCCCCCCCCTTCTCCCACACCGACACCTGGGAGCTCATGCGGCGCATCGCCCAGGACGATCCCAGGCCCCTCCACGACCGGGTCCCGGACCTGCCCCGGGACCTCGAGCTCATCGTGGCCAAGGCCATGGAAAAGACCCCCCTGCGTCGCTACGAGACCGCCCGAGCCATGGCGGAGGACCTCACCCGCTTCCTGGAGGGGGATCCGGTGCTGGCCCAGGCCCCTTCCCCCCTCTACCGCCTGCGCAAACGGGCCCGCAAGCACCGGGCCCTGGTCGCTCTCGGGGCCGTGAGCGCGGCCCTGGTCCTGGCCTTGGGGATCTTCGGCGTCCGCATGGCCCTGCGCTCCAGCCGGGTGGCGGCCCTGGGCCAACGCTTCGGGGCCCACGCCGGCCAGATCGAGTTCCTGCTCTTCAAGGCCTACACCCTGCCCCTCCACGACACCAGCCCCGAGCGCCGCCTGGTGCGCCAGCGCATGGACGAGCTGCGCCTGGAGATGGAGCGCAGCGGAGGCTGGGCCGCGGGTCCTGGCCACCAGGCCCTGGGCCGCGGCTACATGGCCCTGGACCGCCCGGAGGAGGCCCGCGCGGAGCTGGAATGGGCCCTTCGGGCCATGCCCGGAGACCCCGGTGTGGAGCAGGCCTTGGGCCTGGTCCTGGCCCGGCTCTACCACCGGGAGCTGGAGGGCCTGTGGGGCAAGGCCCGGGAGGCCCGTCCCAAGGAGGTCGCAAGGACCCTGCGCGCCCCGGCCCTGGGCCTGCGCCCCCGCACCGCCGGCCGGGGTCCGGCCCCCCCGGCCTCCGCCCCGGGCGAACTCCCC
>CAYSXG010000245.1:0-5256 GCA_964434895.1 uncultured Solibacteraceae bacterium
AACCAGACCAAAGTTCTTCACTTGGGAACGCCTTCGCAACGATTGGCAAGCCCCGCCGGCCAAAACACAATGTAGGACGAAATTCAATCCTAAGACATTTGCAGACTCATAACGGACCACGCGGGTCGGTTTCAAATTGCCAAAATAGTTTTGAACGAGCTCGGCGGTGAGATGCTCATGTAGCCATCTGAAACCTGCAGGAGTGTAGGCAAAAACGGCGATATTAGCATGATTGCCCTTGTCGCCACTGCGGGCATGGGCAATTGCGCCCAGGGAAGTAATAAATTCATTCATGACTGTGGCTCTTAATGCAGTTCAACTTGAGGTGATATCACTGCTTTTCCAACGAGCGCCGGCCAATATGCAAACACCTCACGAACCTGAGGCCGACCGGTTGTGTATCCAGTGACGCCCGGCGGCCCCGAAGTCACGAGGTGGGTCGCGGGGATCGTCGGCCGCAGCCCGTTGAAATGGGGCATGGCGGCCGCGAAGGTGGCGTCGAAACTGTGCCGCGGCCCGTCGCCGAAGCCGTCGAGGATGAGGAGGGTGATGGGGCCTTGGATCAAGGCACCGCCTCCCCGTGGGGATGGCAGAGCAAGTACATCACCGACATCCGCACCGGCACCCCGTTGGTCACCTGGTCGAGGATGAGGTTGTTGGGGCCGTCGGCCACGTCGCTGGTGATCTCCAGGCCGCGGTTGATGGGGCCGGGGTGGAGCACCGCCACGCCGGGCTTGGCCTTCTTCAGCCGCGCCTCGTTGAGCTGGAAGAAGCGGATGTACTCCCCCTGGCCCGGGATGAAGGCGCCGGTGCCCCGCTCGAACTGGATGCGCAGCATCATGATGGCGTCCATGTCGGGGATGACGGATTCGAAGTCGGAGGTGAAGTCGACCTCCGGCCAGGTGGCCTTCATCTCCCGGGGCAGCAGGGTGGGAGGGGCCACCAGTGTGACCTTGGCGCCCATCTGCGACAGCAGCCAGAGGTTCGAGCGCACCACGCGGGAGTGGCGGATGTCGCCCACGATGGCCACCCGCAGGCCCTCCAGCCGGCCGAACCTCTTCCGCATCGTGTAGGCGTCCAGCAGGGCCTGGGTGGGATGCTCGTGGGCCCCGTCCCCGGCATTCACGATGGCGGCCTTCATGTGCCGGCTCAGGAGGGCGTGGGCCCCGGGGGCGCTGTGGCGCATGACGATGAGGTCCGGGTGCATGGCTTGGAGGTTCAGGGCCGTGTCGACGAGGGTCTCGCCCTTGTTGAGGCTGCTGGTATCCGCGTCGAAGTTGATGATTTCGGCGGAAAGCCGCTTTTGCGCGATCTCGAAACTGTTGCGGGTGCGGGTGCTGTTCTCGAAGAACAGATTCACGACGAGCTTCTTGCGGAGGGCCGGCACGATCTTGATATCGGGCCGCTCGCAGACCTCCTCGAAGGCCGCAGCCTGGTCCAGCAGGGCCGTGATGTCCCGGGGCCCCAGGTGCTCGATGCCCAGGAGGTGCTTGTGGGGAAAGACATAGCGTTCAGTGGTCATGGCCGCTCACCGGGAAGGGTCCCCCCTCATCTTACGGGAAGCCGGGGGATGGACGGCGGAGCGTCAGAACTCCATGTTGGGGGCGAAGTTCCGAAGAGCAGGGCGGAGGTGGCGTATGAGCGGCATCGGGGGCTTCGTTCGCGGGCACCTTGGGAAGGCCTTCCTGCTGAGCCTGCTCCTGGTGGGAGGGGGCCTGGTGGGGGCGGCGGTGCTGCTCCAGCGAAGCATGGCGGACCAGACCATCGGGACCACCACCCGCTACGCCCAGGACACCATCCAGCAGTACAAGCTGCTGCGAGGCTACTACACGGATAACGTGGTCAAGAAGGTGAAGGGTTTCCCGGAGGCCAAGGTCTCCTACGACCACAAGGATGACCCGAAGACCATCCCCCTACCGGCCACCATGATCCACGAGATGAGCGAGCTCATTTCCAAGAACGGCAAGGGACTCCAACTGCATCTCTACAGCGACCTGCCCTTTCCCGTGCGGAGGGGGAGGGTGCTGGACGCCTTCCAGCAGGAGTCCCTGCAGGCCATCAAGACCAATCCCGACGCGGCCTACGTCCGTACCTTCCTGGAGCCGGGCCAGGAGCGGGTCCGCGTGGCCATCGCGGACCGCATGGTGCTGGAGTCCTGCGTCCAGTGTCACAACACGCATCCCGAGAGCCCCAAGAAGGATTGGAAGGTGGGGGACGTGCGGGGCGTGCTGGAAGTGAGCTACCCCATCGCCACGGAGCTGGCGGCCCAGCGCAGTTTGGGCCTCTACACCACGGGTTCGGCCTTCGCCGCCATGGGGGTTCTGGGTCTTGTGGGCGGCGGCTTGGTCGGCCTGTTGCGTTCCCAGGCCCGTCGGGCCGCGGAGGTCCTGGTGGCGGTGCGGGCGGCGGAAGCCGGGGACCTGGGCCAGGTCGTCCGATCGGAGGGGGATGACGACATCGGGCGCATCGGCGGGGCCCTAGATAACTTCCTGGGCACCCTGAGGGCGAGCACGCGCAATCTCTCCGGCACCGCCGGCCGAGTGGCCAGCAGCTCCACGGAGCTCTCGGTCTCGGCGGAGGAGATGGTGCGGACCACGGCGGCCCTTTCCGCCAGCGAGGAGGAGGAGCGGGCCGCCGCGGACCGCATGGCCGCGGCCATGGCGGAGCTTTCGGCCTCCATCGGCGAGGTGACGGCCCACGTCTCCGGTGCCCAGCGGCAGATGGACGAGGCGACCCACGCCGTGGCCCAGGGGGGCAGGGCCGGCGCCGCCACCACGAGGGCCATGGAGGCCATCAGCGCCTCCACGGCCCAGGTGGCGAAGGGGGTGCGGGTGATCCAGGACATCGCGCGGCAGACCAACCTGCTCTCCCTCAACGCCGCCATCGAGGCCGCCAAGGCCGGGGCCCAGGGCAAGGGCTTCGCCGTAGTGGCGGAGGAGGTGCGCAAGCTGGCGGAGCGCTCGGCGACCTCGGTGAAGGAGATCCAGCGGCTCATCGAGGACACGGACCTGGCGGTGGCCCAGGGCAGCGCCACGGTGGAGGAGACCGTCGGGAGCCTGGGGCTCATCCGGGAAAAGATGGGTCAGCTCACCGCGGTCATGGAGGAGATCGGCGGGGCCGCCGCCGCCCAACTGCGGACCAACCAGGAAGTGGCCCGTCAGGTGGACCACTCGGCCCAGGCCGTCAACGAAAACGCCGCCTCCGTACGCGCCCTCGCGGAGCGGGAGCGGGAGATCTCCGCCACCGCCCACGAACTGGCCCGGGCCGCGGAGGAACTGGCCGAGGAGACCCGGAGGTTCCGGACCTAGGCAGAGGTCTACTAGACAGATTCCAGGTAGACGCCGTCCTCGCCGTCCAGTTCGCGTACGTGGACCGAAACCCGCTGGTTCCAGGACACGTCCAGCCGAAGGCCCACGAAGTTGGCTTCGATGGGGAGCTCGCGGCCGCCCCGGTCCACCAGCACCGCCAGCAGGACGCGCCGGGGGCGGCCGTGGTCCAGGAGGGCGTCCAGGGCGGCGCGGATGGTGCGGCCCGTGTAGAGCACGTCGTCCACCAGCACGACGGTGCGCTCCTTGAGCGTGAAGGGGATCTCCGTCGGCCTCACGATGGGGGTCCCGGCCTTCTCCGTCAGGTCGTCGCGGTAGAGGGTGATGTCCAGGGCCCCGACGGGGACCTTTCGCTGGAGGGACTGCTGGAGAACTCCGCCCAGTCGCTCCGCCAGGGGCAGGCCCCGGGAGCGGATGCCCAGGATCACCAGGGGCTCCTCCGCGGGCAGCCCCCCCGCGATGGCGGCGCCCAGATCCCGGAGCGCGGCCTCCATTTGGGCGGGGTTCATCTGGCACAGTCCGGCGGTGGTCATGGGCGTTCCTCGGGTTCCGTCCAGTGTAGCCGGGGAGCTTAGGGGACTTTCGGGCGGGCGAGGAAGGCCTCCGCCCCCTTCATCTGGCCCGTGGGGCCGTGGGCCGGTCCCTGGCCCCGCTCCTTGCTCCTCCGCAGGCCCCAGAGGCCCGCCAGCTCCGTGGCCTCCGGGTTCCCCGGGGCCAGGTGGAGGACCTCCTTGAGCTCCTCCTTGGCCTCCCGCAGTCGCTCCTGCTTTTCGAAGAGGAGGGCCCGCTTCATGAAGCCCCATGGGTTCTGGGGCTCCCGCCGGATGATCTCGGCGTACTCGGCCTCCGCCTCCCGGAAGCGGCCCTCCTCCTCCGCCGCCTCGCCGCAGAGGAGGTTGGTGACGGCGCAGAAACCCAGCCACTTCTTCTGCTCGGCGAATTCCGAGGGGGTGTAGCGGGCCTTGGCCTTGGTGGTCTGGATCACCTGATCCAGGTGGCGCAGGGCCTTCTCCGTGTGGGCGTCCACCCGGGCGAAGATCTCGGCGTCGCCGCTCTGCCGGTAGAAGTCGCGGCTGATGCGTCCCTCGGCCCGGTACTGGTCGTACATCCGGGTCCCCGGATACAGGGCCAGGGGGGAGAGCTGGGCGTCGTGGGGGCGGGTGGCTCGGACGAGGTCGGCGGTCTGCTCCACGTCCTCCCAGGTCTCGCCCGGGATGCCGGTGATGAGGTAGATGCCGAGGTTCATGCCCACCCGGCGCACCAGGTTCAGGGCCTGGCGCACGTGCTTCATGCTGGTGCCCTTGTCCAGCAGGAGCAGCACCCGCTCGGAGCCGTGCTCCACGCCGAACTGCATGAATTCACAGCCCGCCCGCTTCATGGCCACCAGCCGGTCCTCGTCCACGAGGTTCACCCGGGACTGGCAGTTCCACAGGGGGTGGAGGCCGCTGCCTTGGATCAGGTCCATGAGGGCGAGGATGCGGCCGCGGTTGGCGGTGAAGGTGTCGTCCCGGAAGGAGAAGTAGGTGATGCCGTGCCTTTCCCGCAGCAGCCTCATCTCCTGCATCACGGCTTCGGGGCCCCGAAAACGGATGGAGGTGCCCCAGAATTCGGGGGTGTTGCAGAAGTTGCAGGTGGCGGGGCAGCCCCTGGAGGTGGAGAGGTAGGCCAGCTGGCCCGGGTCGTCCAGGAAGTCGGCCTCGAAGTGCTGGACCGGCGCCCCCATGACGTCCAGGTCCTCCAGGACGGCCTGGGGCCTAGTCTCCCGGTCCCGGAGGATCAGGCCGGGGGTCTCCTTCCATCGGTCCGTTCCCGGGGCCGCCGCGAGGCGTTCCAGGATGCCCAGGAGGATGGGTTCCCCCTCGCCCTTGATGATGGCGTCCAGGGAGGGGCAGGCCTCGAAGACCTCCGGGGCCAGGTGGGTGGGGTGGGG
>CAYSXG010000246.1:0-5253 GCA_964434895.1 uncultured Solibacteraceae bacterium
TCAAGCTCCTGGGCCTGAGCATCCTCCATACGTCCAGGGCCATCGGGGCCCTCTACGAGGGGCTCCTTGAATTTTCCCGATCTTTACCCATTGACATGTCGGCTTCGAACCAGAACACTCTCCGTCGAACCCCCTAACCCAATTTTCTACGGAGGCACGATGGGCGCATCAGGAAACAAGCTGCAGAAGCTCGTCGACGCAGGCCTGGTATCGGATCCGGACAAGCTCACGCCGGAGATCAAGGCCCGCATCGAGACCCTCTCCGACGAGGAGATCACGCACATGGTTTCGGTGAAGGGCAAGCTCGGCTCCGACCATATCAAGGCCAACCAGGGGTTCATTTTCGACTGAAGGAGGCCCCGCTCCGCACGAAGGGCCCGGGACTTCCCGGGCCTTGTCATGTGGGCCCCTGGCCGGGGAGGGGCGGCAGGATGCGCCGGAATTCCGGGTCCTCCCCCAGCCACTGGAAGACGGGGTCCTTGCCCAGGAAGAGGATGGACTCCTCGTGGGCGTCCCGGGCCCTCGAAAGCCAGAGCTTGGTGCTCTTCGCGTCCCGGAGGCCGGAGTAGAGGATGCCGAAGAAGTAGGGGCTGATGTAGCCCCGGGAGCTGCGCGGGCCCAGCATGTCCTCGAGGATGGACCGGCACTCCTTCGCCCGGCCCATGCGGGCGAGGATGTAGCCCTTGCAGGCCAGGGCGTAGGGGCTCCCCGAGGCGGCCCCCTTGTTGATCTCCTCCAGGGCCGCCTCCAGCCGCCCCTCGTCGAGGAAGGCCCGTCCGAGCATCTGGTGGCCCCACCAGAATTCCGGCTCCATCTCCACCAGCTTCCTCGAGGCCTCGATGGTGGCCTTGGGCTCCCCGAACCAGCGGTGGGCGTTGGCGACGTAGGTGAGGGTGGTGGAGGAGACCGGGTCCAGCTCCTGGGCCTGCTTGAGGGCCTCCATGGCCTCGGCCCTCCGGCCCAGGACCATGAGCAGGTAGGCGTGGGTCTGGTGCACGGAGGCGGAGCCGGGATTGAGCTCCACCGCCCGTCGGAGGTCCCGCTCGGAGGCGGCGGTGTCGTAGGAGAGGATGAGCTCCGCCAGGGCCCGGGCGGCGTAGGCCTCCGCGAGGTTGGGATCGAGGTCCAGGGCCTTCTGGGCCTCGTCCAGCACCTTGCCCATCATCTCCCCGGAGGGGCGGAAGGTGGTGGACAGGCCCCAGTAGAAGTAGGCCTTGCCCACGTGGGCCAGGGCGAAGTTGGGGTCCACTTTCAGGGCCTGGTCGAAGTAGCCCAGGATCCGATCCGTGCTCTCCGGCGTCCACTGGTCCGCCAGGAAGCGCCCCTTCAGGTAGAGCTGGTAGGCCTCGGGGTTGGTGTGGATGCCCCCCTGGCCCAGGGCCAGCCGCTCCCGCTTCCCCAGCTCCCGGCCCAGGCCCTGCACCACGTCCTGGGCGATGCGGTCCTGGAGGTCCAGCAGCTCCGGGATGGTGCGGGTGTACTTCTCGCCCCAGACGCGGCGGTTGTCCCGGAGGTCCGCCAGCTCGAGGCTGAAGGTGACCTCGTTCCCGCGCTGGACGAAGCGGCCCGAAAGGACCGCCTTCACGTCCAGGTCCCGCATCAGGGTCGCGGGGTCCGGCTCCCGGCCCTTGTAGCGCAGCATGGAGCTGCGGGCGATGACCTTGAGGTTGGGCATGCGGGAGAGCTGGTTGATGAGGTTCTCCGTGAGGCCCTCGGAGAGGTATTCCCGCTCCGGGTCCCCGCTCCCGTTGACGAAGGGGAGGACGGCGATGGAATCGATGCCCCGCTGCCGGGCCAGGAGCCGGGGCACGGCGTAGAGCCCGACGGGCACCGCCACGGCGGCGGCGACGAGGCCGGCCAGGAGCCAGGGGCGCCAGCGTCGGGGGGTCGGGGGGGCCCAGGTGTGGGTGGGGACGGCGTGGGTGGGCAGGTCTCCGCTGGGGATGCCGGCGGGATGGGTGCGCCCCGAGGGGGGCCAATGGGAGGCCGTGGCGGTGCCGCTGCGGCCGGGGTCCAGGACGCGCCGCAGCTCGGCCACGAGGACCTCGGCGCTCGGCACCCGCTTGGTCCGGTCCTTCTCCAGCAGGCCCCGGAGCAGGTGCTCCAGCTCCGGAGAGAGGGGCGTCTCCCCGAGGTCCTGGAAGGGGTCCTTCATCAGGATCTCGGACATAAGGTCCGCGGGGTTCTCGGAGCCGAAGGGGCGGCGGCCCACCGCGGCCTCGAAGAGCACCCCGCCCAGGCTGAACAGGTCCGTGCGGCCGTCCAGGGGTTCCCCCCGCACCTGCTCGGGGCTCATGTAGGGCACGGTGCCCATCACCATGCCCGGGGTCGTGAGGCCGAGGCTGTGCTCGCCCACGGGGCGGGCGGGCCCCATGGACTTGGCCAGCCCGAAGTCCAGGACCTTCACGTGGCCCTTGGAGGTGAGCATGAGGTTGGCGGGCTTGATGTCGCGGTGGATGATGCCGTGGCTGTGCGCCTCCTGCAGGGCCTCGGCCACCTGGAGGCCCCAGGTGAGGAGGGTCCGGGAATCGGGCCGGGTGCGCTTGAAGACGGCGCTGAGGGGCTCCCCTTCCAGGTACTGCATGGCGATGTAGGGGCCCGAGGTGGATTCGCCCACCTCGTAGATGGCGCAGACGTTGGGGTGGTCCAGCCGCGCGGCGGACTGGGCCTCCTTGACGAGCCTCGCCTGGCCCTGGCTGCCCTCGGCCGCGTAGGAGTGGAGGAGCTTGATGGCCACCCGGCGCTCCAGCTTCGTGTCCTCTGCCAGGTACACGTCCCCCATTCCGCCGGAGCTCAGCTTCCGGAGGATCCGGTAGTGGGCGATGGACTCGGGGATCGACATGAGGGGAATCTATCACCGGGATTCATCGGATCCTTCTGTCCCACACTTGGATAACGATCCCCGAACGCCATTATTCCCGTGGCCCCGGAGGGGTGCCGATGAGGGGGGCGCGGCTGACCCGAAGTAGGGAATCCCGCGCCATCCCCCGTCCTGCTAGGCTCGTCCAGCCCATCGGCATTGCGCTCCAGGAGGTCCCCCATGCGATCCGCCGTCATCGTCGAGGCCAAACGCACCCCCATCGGCCGGGCCATCAAGGGCGCCACCGCCGCCACCCGGCCCGAGACCCTGGGCGCCGTGGTCCTCGAGGCCCTCAAGCCCCTCCTGCCGGACTGGTCGGCCCTGGAGGACGTGCTGGTGGGCTGCGCCATGCCCGAGGGCGAGCAGGGCATGAACCTGGCCCGGCTGGTGAGCTTTCGCGCGGGCCTGCCCATCACGGCGGGGCCCGCCCCCGGGAACCGCTTCTGCGGCTCCAGCCAGGAGACGGTGCTCATGGCCCACCGGGCCGTCCTCGCGGGGACCGGGGACCTCTACCTCGCCGGGGGCGTGGAGAGCATGTCCAAGGTGCCCATGGGGGGCTTCAACCCCAGCCTGGATCCCTGGATCTCCCAGAACTACCCCGAGGCCTACTGTTCCATGGGCATCACCGCCGAGAACCTGGCCAAGGAGTACGGCATCAGCCGGGCGGAGCAGGACCAGTTCGCCTACGAGAGCCACCAGAAGGGCGCCAAGGCCTGGGCCGAGGGCAAGTACGCGAAGGAGACCGTCGCTTACACCACGAAGAACCTCGAAGGCCAGGAGGTGCGGGTGGATCGCGACGAGTGCATCCGGGCCGAGACCACCCTGGAGAAGCTGGGGGAGCTCAAGCCCGCCTTCCTACAGGATGGCCAGGTCACCGCCGGAAACAGCTCCCCCCTGACGGACGGGGCGGCCTTCCTGGTGGTCATGGAGGAGGGGGCCGCCAGGGCCGCCGGCCTCAGGCCCCGGGCCCGGATCCTGGGCGGGGCGGTGGCCGGCTGCGAGCCGGACCGCATGGGCATCGGCCCGGTGCCGGCCACGAAGAAGCTGCTCCCGCGGCTGGGCCTGGGCCTGGACAGCATCGAGGCAATCGAGCTGAACGAGGCCTTCGCGGCCCAGAGCCTGGCGGTGATCCGGGAGGGCGGCTTCGACCCGGCGAAGATCAACGCCTGGGGCGGCGCCATCTCCATCGGCCATCCCCTGGGCTGCAGCGGGGCCCGCATCCTCACGACCCTCCTCCACCGCCTCGAGGCCGAGGGGGGGACCTACGGCCTGGCCACCATGTGCATCGGCGGCGGCCAGGGCATCGCCACGGTGATCGAAAAGCTCTAACAGAAATCGGAACCGCAGATTCCGCAGATGCCGCAGATGGAATTCCAAGACCCCCAGACGTACGCGCTCATCGGCGCGGCGATGGCAGTGCATCGGGAATTGGGGCCGGGTTTTCTGGAAGCGGTCCATGCGGCGGCCCTGGAGCTGGAGTTTCAACAGCGGGGGATTCCCTACCGCCGTGAAGTGGAGATCCCTGTGCTCTATCGGGGACGGCCTTTGTCCGTCACCTACCGGGCCGACTTTGTCTGTTTCGATTCCATCATCCTGGAACTCAAAGCCGTCAGCCGCCTGGGTGCCGTCGAAGAGGCCCAGCTCATCAACTACCTGAAGGCCACCGGCTACGAACGCGGCCTGCTCTTTAATTTCGGCAAGAAATCGCTGGTTCATAAGCGATACGCGAATTCCAAATCTGCGACATCTGCGGAATCTGCGGTTTCAACTTAGAGGTTCTTCCATGGACATCAAGAAGGTAGCGGTTCTGGGATCGGGCGTGATGGGCCGGGGCATCGCGGCGCACGTGGCGTCGGCGGGCTGCCAGGTGGAGCTGCTGGACATCGTCCTCGACGACGCGGCCCCGGACAAGCTGGCGGAGGGGGCCCTGGCGGACCTCGGGAAGTCCAAGCCCGCGCTGATGATGCACCCCTCCTTCCTGAAGAAGATCCGCACGGGCAACCTCCGGGACCACCTGGACCGCCTGACGGACTGCGACTGGGTGGTGGAAGTGGTCAAGGAGGACCTGAAGATCAAGCAGGCCCTCTACGAGCGGCTGGAGCCGGTCCTGAAGTCCGGCGCCTGGGTCAGCTCCAACACCTCGGGCATCCCCCTGAAAATGCTCGTCGAGGGGCGCTCCTCGGCCTTCCAGCAGCGTTTCGTCATCACCCACTTCTTCAACCCCGTGCGCTACCTGCGCCTCCTGGAATTCGTCAAGGGGCCCGACGTGGACGAGGGGGAGGCGGCGGGCTTCCGGGCCTGGCTGGAGGGGAGGCTGGGCAAGGAGGTGGTGCCGGCCTTCGATTCGCCCACCTTCATCGGCAACCGCATCGGCATCCACGGCATCATGTCCG
>CAYSXG010000247.1:0-5250 GCA_964434895.1 uncultured Solibacteraceae bacterium
CCTCGAAGGCCGCCTCGTCCTCGCCGGGGAAGCCCACGATGAAGTTGGAGCGGATGGCGATGTCCGGGACGATGCGTCGCAGCTTTTCCAGCAGCTTCAGGAAGGAGGAGCGCCCTCCCCCCCTCGCCATGACCTTGAGGATCCGCGTGTCGGCGTGCTGAAGGGGCATGTCCAGGTACTTGCAGCAGTTGTGCGTTTCCGCCAGGGCCCGCATCATGCCTTCCGTCAGGCGGTTGGGGTAGGCGTAGTGGATGCGGAACCAGCGGAGGCCCTCCACCTGGCCCAGGGCCCGGATGAGCTTTTCGAGGGCGTCGGGGTCCCCGAAGTCCCGGCCGTAGTCCGTGGTGTCCTGCCCCACGAGGCTGATCTCCTGGATGCCCTGGGCGACGAGGGCCCGGGCCTCGGCGACGACGCTGTCGACGGAGCGGGAGCGCTGGCCCCCCCGCAATTGGGGGATGACGCAGAAGGCGCAGGCGTGGTCGCACCCCTCGCTGATCTTGAGGTAGGCCATGGCCTTGGGCGTGGTGAGGAGGCGGGGACTATGCTCGTCGTAGAGGTAGCCAGGGTTCATGTCCGGCGTGAAGAGGCGGTCGTCGGCGCCGATGATCTCGGCCACCTGCTCGATGTCCCGGGTGCCCAGGCAGGCGTCGATTTCCGGGATTTCCGCCAAAAGTTCGTCCCGGTAGCGTTCTACCAGGCAGCCTGCCACCACCAGCTTCTTGCAGACCCCCTGGGTCTTCATGGAGGCGGCTTCCAGGATGGCGTCCACGGACTCCTTCTTGGCGGCATCGATGAAGCCGCAGGTGTTCACCACCAGGACCTCCGCCTGGTCCATGGCGTTTGTGAGCTTGAAACCCTTGAGCCTCAGGTGTCCCAGCATCACCTCGCTATCGACGAGGTTCTTGGGGCAACCCAGGGACATGAATCCGACCGTTGTCATTGAAAATCCAGGTAAAGTCCGCCGAGGGGCGAACCATCCAGCATACCTCGAAGCCCCCGCGTCACCCAGCCCAAACCCGTGGTAGACTCCCCACTCTCCAGAAAGCCCTCGCCCATGAAGATCATCCTCCAGGTGGAAGGAATCCGGTATTCGGTGGACGTCACCGAAGAAGGAGTCACGATCGGGCGGGGGGAGGCGGCCACGGTGCGCATCGGCGCCAACGCCGTGTCCCGGGTCCACGCCAAGTTCTTCATGAGGGGCGGCAAGGTGCATGTCATGGACATGCGCAGCCTCAACGGCACCAGCCTCAACGGCCAGCCCGTGTCCGAGCCCAAGGCCGTGAAGGACGGGGACCTGGTGCTGCTGGGGGAGGTCCCGGTCCAGGTGCTGATCGACCATACGGGGGGCTCCACCATCACGGCGGCGCCCCCGGCCCGGGCTTCGAGCCCGAAGATCTCCCTGGAGGACCGGGCCTTCGACGCCTCCGGCTCCATCATGGTCCCCCACGCCAGCCTGGAAAAACTGCTGGCCCAGCATCAGGCCGCCCAGGCGACCCCGGACCTCTTCCAGCGCCTGGCCACCATGGCCGCGACCCTCCTGCGGGCCGCGGGCCTGACGGAGCTGCTGGAGAGCGTGATGGCCCTGGTGACCGCCCAGATCCCGTGCCAGCGCGGGTTCATCCTGCTGGTGGACCCGGAGGGAGAGCTGCTGCCGGAATACGTCTGGGAGGAGAAGCCCGGCCAGAACACGACGCCCATCAGCCGCTCCATCGCCCGGACGGCCATGAAGGACCGCGTGGCCATCCTCACCACGGACGCCCGCATCGACCCCCGTTTTTCGGCCGGAGACTCCATCAAGATCCACGGCATCACCAGCGCCCTCTGCGCCCCCCTCATCGTGGAGGATCAGTCCCTGGGCGTGATCTACCTGGAGTCCAGCCTCAACAAGGGGGGCTTCAAGCGGGAGGACGAGCACCTGCTCTCCGCCATGGCCAATTTCGCCGCCGTGGGCATCCAGCGCGAGCGGGAGGCCCGCTTCCGCCAGCGGCTGGAACGCTACCACAGCCCCCAGGTCGTGGATCAGATCCTGAAGTCCAGCCAAAGCACCGAGGCCCCCACCCTCCAAGCCCAGAGGAGCCAGGTCAGCGTCCTCTTCGCGGACATCTCCGGATTCACCCGCATGAGCGAGGGCATGGAGCCGCTGCAGCTGGCCTCCATCCTCAACCGCACCTTCGAGGCCATGACCGAGCAGATTTTCAGTCGGGGCGGCACCCTGGACAAGTACATCGGCGACGCCATCATGGCCTTCTTCGGCGCCCCGAATCCGGACCCGCACCACGCCCGCCACGCGGTGGAGGCCGCGGTGGCCATGCAGGAAACCCTGCGCTTCCTGAACGACAACCGGCCCGACGGCTACCCGGAACTGCGCATGCGCATCGGCATCAACAGCGGGGAGGCCTTCGCCGGGGATATCGGCTGCGAAAGCCGCATGGACTACACGGTCATGGGCAGCACGGTCAACCTGGCCTCCCGCCTCGAGAGCGGCGTCGCCAAGCCCGGCCAGATCGTGGTGGGACCCCGCACCGCCGAGCTCATCAGCGACGCCCCGCTCCGCCCCCTGGACCCGGTGGCCCTCAAGGGCATCGAGCAGGAGGTGCGCCCCTTCGAAGTGGAGTGGGAGATCTACACCCGCACCCTCCCGGGGGTCTGAGCCCGCCGGATGGCGAAGCAGGCTCCTGCGGAGCCTGCGCAGCCGGGACCCGGCGAGGCTCAGAATAACGCCGGGGTGGGTCGAGCCCCTACGCGGCGCGTGACGAGCCCCTACGCGGTGCGTGACGAGCCCTGGGCTTCAGCCTGCGCAGCCGGGACCCGGCGAGGCTCAGAATAACGCCGGAGTGGGTCGAGGCCTTCCGCCCCCTTTGGAAGGCTCCTTCCATGAAAAGGGCCCGCATGCGCGGGCCCTTTTCATGGGGAGGCCGGGTCTATCGGTCCACCTTGATGACCAGGGACTTGGCGATCATGTCGGTCAGGCCCTTGCGCTCCTCGCCGAGGATCATCAGGTTGGCCAGGTTGATGAAGGGCAGGTGGCCCAGCTGGCGCAGGATGGCGGTGCTCAGGGGGAGGCGGCCCGTGGGGTTGCCCTCGGGCACCACGCGGAGCTTCATCATCTTCTTACCGATGGTGGCCCCGAAATTGGCGGTGCACCAAGGGAGGAAGTAGAAGTTGTAGACCAGCACGAGGACCATGATGATGAGCCACAAACCGCAGCCCGCGATGCACCCGAGGAGGGGAATGAACATCAGGATGGCGTTGAGGATGGCATGGAGGATGAAGATGCACACCACCGGGACGCAGTCGATGAGCAGCGCCAGGAAGCGAGTCAGAAAGTCCCCTCGTTCCCCGGTGGGCTGGGCGTCGTCGGGGATGGGGGGCAGGTAGGACTGCAGGAAGGAGGGGGCGGGGTTTGGGCTCATGAGGGCTCCAGAGGGGCGTGGAAAAGAAGATGGATCGAGGGGCCTCCCGCAGGAGAAGGCTCAGCCCTTTCCGAACAGGCCTTTCAGTTTCTGGATGAATTTCCCGAATCCGGAGGCCTCCTCCCGGGGGGAGACCCCGGGATCCGTGAATTGGCCGAAGGCCGGGGTTTCCGGAATCGCAGGCCTGGGAGGGGCCTCCTTGGCCATGTTCATGGTGGGTTCGGGGCTCGGCTCCTGGACCGGTGAAGGGGAGGGCTCACCCGCCGCCCCCGGGGCCTGGCCCCCGTGGATGGCGGCCATCTGCTCGACCGTCATGCGGATGGTGCCCAGGGGCTTTTCCGGGGCGGTCCCCAGGACGACCGGGGTGGTGGCCTCGGCGGAGGACTGGGGGTCGGAAAAGGTGATCTGGATCTGGCCCAAAGTGAGGCGGTCTCCGTCCCGAAGGGGGGAGGTCTGGATGCGGCTGCCGTTCAGGAGGACCCCGTTGCTGCTCTGGAGATCCTGGACCTCGAAGCCCGAGGCCGTGCGACGGATCACGCAGTGATGACGGGAAATGCTGGGATCCGCCAGGCGCAGGCTGTTGTCCAGTTCGCGCCCCACGTGGATTTCGGTGTCCACCAATTCGAATTCGCGAATGCCCGCACTTTCGTGCACCAGCAGCTTGGCCATCGTCAGTCCTCGCATTGAAGGGAAGGGGAAACCTGCAGGCAGTGTAGGAGGTCCGAGGCTGGATGAGAAGCCGTGGGAGAAAAGGGGCTTTGTCCTGCTTGACCTTCCGCCCGCCCTCCGCCACCCTGACCATCACGAATCCAACGAAAGGGCGGAGGCAGCATGGTCCTCTTTAATGCGGCCACCAAGGAACTGACGGCCAAGATCGTCTACTACGGCCCCGGTCTCTGCGGAAAGACGACGAACCTCCAGTGGATCTACGACTCGCTGCCCGGGGATGGGCGGGGGAAGATGCTCTCCCTAGCCACCCAGACGGACCGCACCCTCTTCTTCGATTTCCTGCCCATCGAACTCGGGACCATCCGGGGGATGAAGACCCGCATCCAGCTGTATACGGTGCCGGGGCAGGTCTTCTACGACGCCACCCGCAAGCTGGTGCTGCGGGGGGCCGACGCGGTGGTCTTCGTGGCGGATTCCCAGGCCCCCGCGCTGGAGTCCAATAAGGAGAGCTTCCAGAACCTCATCGAGAACCTGAGGGAGCAGGGGGCGGACCTGGAAAAGATCCCCCACGTCCTTCAGTGGAACAAGCGGGACACCCCCAACGCCCTGCCCGTGGGCACCCTGGACCAGGAGATCAACCGCTTCAAGGTCCCCACCTTCGAGGCCTGCGCCATGAAGGGGGAGGGGGTGCGCGAGACCCTGACCGGGGTGGCCAAGCTGGTGCTCAAGCACCTGGCGGAGAAGTACGGCGGCGGCGTGGTGGAACAGCCGGTGGTCCTGCCCGGGGGCCAGGAGTCCCTCGTTGGCGCGACCCCCAAGCCCGCCCCCCAGCCGGCCCCTCCCCCTCCGGCGCCCCCGGCCCCGAGCCACCCTCTGGAGGTCGAGGAGCTTTCCTCTTCCGACACCTTGGAGGAGCTGGAAGAGATTCCGGCGGCCCCCGCGGCCCCCGTCGCCGCCGCTCCCCACGTCCCCACGGTCAGCAGCGTGGAGGTTCCGGTGGTGCTGGATCGCAGCCTGTTCAGCGGATCCGCTCCGGTGGAAATCAAGCTCAAGCTCTACATCAAGTAGTTCTGCCCCCGAAGGTCGCGGCCCCGGGCCGCATCCATACTTAACCCTCAGGACTCAGGACTCAGGACTCAGGACTCAGGACTCAGGACTCAGGACTCAG
>CAYSXG010000248.1:0-5236 GCA_964434895.1 uncultured Solibacteraceae bacterium
CCCAGGAAGAGCAGAACCGAAGGCTGGCTCGCGAGGAGCAGGACCGGAAACAGGCCCGGGAAGAGCAGAATCGAAGGCAGGCCCAGGAAGAACAGAACCGAAGACAGGCTCGAGAAGAGCAGGAGCGCCGGCAGGCCCAGGAGCGCGAGCGGCCGCGCAGCCGGGAGGAGGAGCGACGGCCTGCCCGAAGCGAGGAGCCTCCCTCGAAGGAGGGGCGAGGCCGCCGGCCGAACCGCGAGGAGGGCAACCGGAAACCGCCCCCGGAGTCGTCGGACTCGAGGCGCTGAGTCATCCGAAGGGAGGGGCGTGGCTGGTCGCCCCTGACCTCTCCACCCACAGATCCTTGGTCTGAGTCCGCTAGGGGCGCACGGACTTGGCTGGGTGCTTCGATGGCGGCCAATCCCTGCGAAGGCCCGCACGACCTGCCATCGGCGGGGTAGGCGTCGGAACCCCCGCGATCGCTCGGGCTCGCGTTCGCGCGCGCGGGGTGGCCGGGGTACGTGGATCCGTGCATTCGATGATGTCGAGCTGCCAGCCCACCTTGAAATTCAAGGGCGACGGCCGCGACCCGAAATGAATGCATGAGGAGGGCATTATGGTTGGGAGCAGATCGCCTTTTCTTCCCGCGGTGCTGGGTCTGGTCGTGCCGATGACCTTCGTTCGGGCCTCCGAAGAGGACGACATGACGAAGGCCCTGCTGGAATTGCTGAACACCCCGATCGCGGTTGCCTCGAGCAAGGGCGACAACCTGTTCACCGCGCCGTCCACGGTTTCCTTCATGGATCGGGATTTCCTCATGCGCTATGGCGTACAAACCCTGGCCGAAGCCGTCGACCTGGCGGCGGGGATGTCCGTCAGCCGCGGGCCGCTTCGGATCGATCAGCCGACTTCCCGGGGGGTGCTTCAGGACACCTACGCGAACCGCGTGCTCCTCTTGATCAACGGCGTGAGCACCTGGAATGCCCTTTCCGGCGACATGACGCTGGCCCGCATTCCCATCCAGGACGTCGAGCGCATCGAGATCCTGAAGGGCCCGGCTTCGGTCCTTTACGGGTCCAACGCCTAATCGGGGGCCATTAACGTGGTGCTAAGGAGATCGAACCCCGGGAAGGCCTATATCTACGGAGGCATCATCAGCCAAGGCGGGTACACCGGCGGCGGCAACTACGCCTTCAAGTCCGATGCGCTTTCGGGTGTCGTGGCCGCCCATTGGGATAAACAGATCGGAAACCACGGCCCGTTCACGGGCGAAGACGGGGTCGCCTTTCCTTTGAACGAGTACAGGGATAACCGGAACGCCAGCCTCCATCTCGCCTACGGTGGGAACACGTTCCTGTTCAACGGGTTCAAAGAAGCCTATCCCCATCTCGGCAACGGGTTGAGGGCCTCCGGGGGGGGCGGCCACGAATGGGACGAGAAGGGCTACCTGTTCAAGTACGGATTCACGTCCGACCTGACCGATTCCACGACCTGGGGATTGTCCTTGGTGCACGACCAGGGAGACCGGAACTTCATCAGCAACGCCGCCGGCACCCAGGAGTTCCAGATCAAGTCCTATCGGAGGAACTACGCCCTCTTCCTTCGAAACAAAGGGGCTTCGAGCTTCGATTGGGAGTTCGGCGCCGACCGCGAGACTCGTACCAGCGAGATGGACCGGCTCGTGGATCGTACGACCGGCGCGACCCTGAGTGAAAGCGGCCTGAAGGATGTTTCGCTGACGGAATCCTCCTTGTTCGCCCAGGCCACCTACACCTGGGCCCGGTGGACGGTCATGGCCGGATCTCGATACACCAAGAACGACGCCTTCGGCTCCAACGTCGCTTCGCGACTGACCCTCGTCTACAACATCGCGCCCCAGCACAGCCTCAAGTTCATCGCCGGCCAGTCCTTTCGTTCGCCCACCCTGCTCGAACGCTACCTCACCATCCCGGGCCTGGTGGTGCCCAATCCCGGCGTGAAGCCCGAGACCTCCGACAGCTTCGAGATCGAGTACCTGGTCTCGGCGAGGGGATGGTTCCTCCAGGCCCAGGTGTACCACATGAGCGTCAAGGACCAGCTGGCCCGCAGAAGGCGCTATCCGGAATTCACGTCCGATCCCAATGACCGGACGCTTTCCTACATCAACGGCACGGCCTTCCACTCGGACGGCCTCGAACTCGAGATCAAGTACCAGCCCCGCGCGGACTGGGACGCCTTCCTCAATGCCAATTTCGTCCATGGGGATGACGGGGACGCCTCCCCCGCCGTGAAGGGCTACAACAACAAGTTCGTTCCGACGGTCTTCGCCAAGGCGGGCGTCTCCAAGCGATTCAGCGCCTTCGACTGCTCGATCCTGGGTCTGCACCAAGGAGCCACGGACGGTCCCCTGGGCCCGATCCCGTCCTGGACCTCCTTCGGCCTTCACCTGGGTCACGTCGATGCTTGGGGCCAAATCCAGATACGTCATTCCTTCGACGTCAGGAACGCCGCCGACCGGGAAAGGGACTTCCCCGAGAACGCGCGAAGAAACCTGAATTCGCTCCCGGATGGAATGGGGCGGAGCGTCCGTTACACCCTGACGCTTCGCTTCTAGACCCATCCGGCCTCGGGAAGGGCTCGGGGACGCGGGATCCGGCTAGGCTGGGTTGGGCGATCGTCCTTTAGGAGGGCGTTCGTCGGACACCCCCCTGGAGCGCATCGATGGAACCTCTGGACACCCTGCCTGCTTCGGAGCCCCTGGGCCGGACCCTGTCCCGGGCCTTCCACGGGGGGGACATCTACGCGGGCTTCCCCCACGAGACCTTCCCCTTGGACCTCCAGGGCTGGCATTCGGAGGTGCCCCTGTTCCGGACCCTGCTGGCTTCCCTGCGGCCCCGGGTGGTGGTGGAATTGGGCACCTGGAAGGGGGCCAGCGCCCTTCACATGTGCGATCTGGCCCAGGAGCTGGGGCTGGAGCCCTTCACCCTCTTCTGCGTGGACACCTGGCTGGGAAGCCGCTGGCACTGGCTGGAACGGCGGGATGCAGGAGCCTTCGCGGGCCTGGGCTGCCGCCACGGCTTCCCTACGGTCTACTTCCAGTTCCTGGCCAACGTAGTGAAGAAGGGGCACCAGGACCGCATCGTGCCCATGCCCCAGACCACCCTGGAGGCAGCGCGGGTCTATGAATCCCTGGGCGCCATCCCCGTGGACCTGCTCTACGTCGACGCGGGCCACTGCTTCGAGGACGTCTACGGCGATCTTCGGGCCTGGTGGCCCCTGGTGCGCCCGGGGGGCGCGGTGTTCGGGGACGACTTCATCCCGGCCTTTCCCGGGGTGGAGCAGGCGCTGCGCCGCTTCTGCGGGGAGGCGGGGATCCCCTCCTTCCAGGTGGAGGGGGAGAAGTGGGTGATCCGCAAGGAGCCGTAGTCCGGGGTTTTCGAGAGGGGGCCCCGGGGTCTACACTGGTTCCAGTTCATGTCCATTGGAGGAATCCGGCGTGATGGGACGCGACGGGGTGATCATCAACCTGGCGCCGACGGGCATGGTGCCGGGTCGGAAGGACACACCCCACGTGCCCCTGCGACCGGAGGAGGTGGTGGAGGACCTGGTGCGCTGCGCGGCCCGGGGGGTGAGCATGGCCCACCTCCACGCCCGGGACGCGGAGGGGAGCCCCACCACGGATCCCAAGGTCTTCGAGGAGCTGGTGCGGGGCCTGAGGGAGGCCTGTCCGGACCTGGTGATCGTGACGACCACCAGCGGCCGCCGGGTCTCGGAGGTGGACCCGCGGGCCGCCTCCCTGTACCTGGAGGGGGAGGCCCGGCCGGACATGGCGAGCCTGACCCTGGGCTCCCTGAACTTCGCCACCGAGGCCAGCCTCAACCCCCCCCAGACCATCCGCCGCCTGGCGGAGATCATGCAGGAGCGGGGCATCAAGCCGGAATTGGAGGTCTTCGATTCGGGCATGATCAACATGGCCAAGGTGCTCATCGACAAGGGCCTGCTGGAGCCCCCCTTCTACTTCAACCTTCTGCTGGGGAACCTGGGCACGGCCCAGCCCACGCTGTGGGGGCTGGCGTCCCTGCTGGCGGAGCTCCCCCCCCAGTCCGTCTGCGCCATCGCGGGCCTCGGCCGCTTCCAGCAGCGGGCCAACCTGATGGGCCTGCTGCACGCGGACGGTGTGCGCACGGGGCTGGAGGACAATCTCTGGATGGACGAGGGGCGCACGGAGCTGGCCACCAACGAGGCCCTGGTGGAGCGGGTGGCCTTCCAGGCCCGGGCCATGGGGCGCCGGGTGGCCACGGCGGCGGAGGTGAGGGCCCGCCTGGGGCTGACGAGGGCCGTGCTTGTCTAGGCTGGTGCTCTTCGGGTTGAGCAATATCCTGTCGGACCTCTTCGATGCGGCCCTGGCCTCGGGGCTCGAATTGGGGAAGGTGGTGGTTCACCATCCGGAGGCTCCGGGGGAGCGGGACCTGCCCCTGGAGGCGCGCCTGGCCCAGGTGGCGCGGGTGGCGCAGCCTCCCCGGGTGCTGGACCTGGCGGATTTCCGGCCGGAGGCGGGGGAGCTCTACCTGCTGGGCCCCACGACGCCCACGCGGGTGGAGCTGGCGGAGCTCCTGAAGGCGCGTTTCGGCCTTCCCTTCCACACCCTGGTCCATCCCACGGCCTACGTATCCCCCCTGGCCGCCCTGGGGGAGGGGGTCTTCGTGGGGGCCAACAGCGTCATCGCCCCGGGGGCTCGGTTGGAGGAGCACGTCTTCGTGAACCGCGGCGTGACCCTGGGCCACGATACGCGGGTGGGGGCCTTTTCCCGCCTCCAGCCCGGTTGCAACCTGGGGGGCCTTTCCCGGCTGGGCCGGGGGGTGACGGTGGGACTGGGGGCCACGGTGCTGGAGCGGCTGCGCATCGGGGACGGGGCCTTCATCGGGGCCGGGGCGGTGGTGCTGGAAGACGTTCCGGCCGAAATGCTGGTGGCTGGCGTGCCCGCGGTGGTGAAGAATCGCTGGATGCCCTCCAACGCGGCCAGGAGGGTGCCCCTCCCGGGACCGGCTCCGGTATTCGGGCGGATCCTGACCTCCCGGGCGCTATTGGGCGCCGAACTTGACCCCGGGCGACGCCGCATCATGCTCGCCGGCAAGGTCGAGGACATGCTCAACACGGTCATCCGTCAGATCGCCTTCGTCACCTTCGAAACCCGCGTCCATGATGAGCGCCGCGCCGCCGAGCTGACCGCCGACCGCCTCTGCGAGATCTGGCTCGAGGTTCAGCGCGACAGCCTCGG
>CAYSXG010000249.1:0-4437 GCA_964434895.1 uncultured Solibacteraceae bacterium
CTCCTCAAGGGTTGGGATAAAGGTAGGTTATTAATTATTGAATGCAAGTTGGTATAAGTCGATGAAGCGCGTCGTTCCCGTTTTGATCCTCTTGGCCCTTTCCGCCTGCCGTCCCGTCCGCATGAGCCCGGGGCCTGGGGAGGCCATTTGCCCCGTATGCGCCTACACCCGGGACCTGGCCTGCGTTTGCCTCAAGGTGACCGCGGAGACGCCCAGGCAGGAGTACCGCGGGGAGACCTACAGCTTCTGCTCGGAGCATTGCCGGAAGGAATTCCGGCGGGATCCGGAGAAGTACCGGCAGGCCGTGGCCGCGCCGCCCGAGCGGGAGACCGGCGGCGAGGTGCCTAATCCGCCTTCGTGACGAAGGGTTTCAGCCCCTTCTCCTTCAGCTTGTCGGTGGCGGCGTCGGCCTCCCCTCGAGGGAGGGCCTTGACAAGGCGGACCTTCAGCAGCTTCTTGTCCTTCACCACGGTGGTCGCATAGCCGGCGGCCTTGGCCTTGGCGGCCACCCGATCCGCCTCCTGGGGGTCAGGAGTGGCCACCAGCTGGAGGTTCCAGCGGCTGCCGTCGTCCTTGGCAGAGGCCTTGGGTTCGACCTTCCCTTCGGGCTTGGGGTCCCGGCGGGCCTCGTTGCCGGGCGGGGGCCCGGGCCTTTCTTCCTTGGGGGCCGGGGCCTTCTTGCCCTCGTCGGGGGGCAGCGTGGCCTCCATCCGGGGGCGGGATTCCGGGGTCCCCCCCTCCGCGGCCTCGAAGAGCTTGAGCTGATCCACCAGGGGCTCCGGGAGGGCCTTGAGCTCCTCTTCCACGCTCTTGGTGGCGGGGCGGCGAAGGGCGGCGCTCTGCTTGCCCACCTGCACCCCCAGCACGTAGCTGAGGGTGAGCAGACCCACGCCGACCCCCGTCACCAGCAGCACCGCCTGCCGGCTGATGACGATCTGGACGTCGCGCAGGGCCACGGGCGGCGCCTAGAACCGGTAGGTCACGCCCAGGTTCAGGGCGATCATGGTGTTGTCCTTCACGTTGGTGGTGGTGTAGCGCAGTTCCCCGCCCACGTGGGCGTCCACCTGGTAGCCCACGCCGAAGGCGAAGCCTACGCCGCTGCGGGTGCCTTCGTCCCCGCTCTGGTGGTAGGAATGACTCCCGAGGCCGGCGATGAGGTAGAACTCCCGCTGCCTTCCGCTGAAGTAGTAGTTGTAGTCCGCCCCGAGGCCCAGCATGGAAGTGGTGGTCTTGGATTTCTCGCTGTAGAAGGTGTAGTCCAGTCGGGCTCGGAGGGCGTGGCCGCTTCCGAAGTCCCAAAGGGCGTGGCCGCCCACCCCCAGGCCCATGTTGGCGACGTCGCTGAGGTCCCCCTGGGGGATGCTGACCTGGCCCTGCAGGCCCCAGGCGGGGTCCCCGGCGTGGGCGGCGGGGCCGATCAGGAGGGCGGCGGCGGCGAGGGCGCGAAGGAAGGGATGCATGACACTTTCTCCAATGGATTTCGGATTCTAGCGTACCGCGCCCCGTCGGCCTTCGCCCCCGGGGAGGCCCCGCCCTTGGGCCCCCGTCTCGAAAGGGGTTAGACTGGGTGGTTCCGGAAGCCATCCATGAGCCAACCCGCGTCCTACTTCCTGCCCATCCTCCTGCTCTTCCTCGTCGCCGGGGGCGTGGGCACCATCATCCTGGTCCTGTCGGGCCTCGTCCTGCCCAGGATCAAGCCCAACAACCCCCAGGCCGCGAAGCTCTCGCCCTTCGAGTGCGGGGCGCCCATCGTGCAAGAGGGGGCCCGCCACCGCTACAGCGTGAAGTTCTACCTCACGGCCATGCTCTTCATCCTCTTCGACGTGGAGGCGGCCTTCCTGCTGCCCTGGGCGGTGCAGTACCGGGCCAACCCCTGGACCTTCCTGCCCTTCCTGAGCTTCTTCGCCACCCTCCTGGTGGGCTACATCTACGTGTGGGGCAAGGGCGCCCTCGAGTGGGAGCGCTGATGCGGGGATCCGGCCGGGGATCGAGACTGGAACGGGGCGCACATGTCTGAAATGAACCTCAACGACGCGGTGATGACCACGCGCCTGGACGCGGTGGTGAACTGGGCGCGCAAGAACAGCCTGTGGCCCATGCCCTTCGGCACCGCCTGCTGCGCCATCGAATTCATGAGCGTCATGGCGTCCAAGTACGACATGAGCCGCTTCGGCGCGGAGGCCATGCGCTTTTCCCCCCGCCAGAGCGACATGATGCTCGTGCTGGGCACGGTGACCAACAAGATGGCGCCGGTGCTGCGGACCATCTACGCCCAGATGGCCGAGCCCAAATGGGTCATCAGCGTGGGCGTCTGCGCCTCCTCCGGCGGCATGTACCGCACCTACGCCACCCTGCAGGGCATCGACCGCGTGGTGCCGGTGGACGTGTACGTGCCCGGCTGCCCCCCCCGCCCGGAGAGCATGCTCTACGGCGTGATGAAACTGCAGGAGAAGATCGAGAAGGAATCCCTCTCCATGCGCAAGGAGCACATCGCGCGCTTCTACGAAAGCCTGGAGCGGCAGCAGGCCCTGGAGCAGGATCGGCGCCTCACCCGCCAGGAGGCCGTGCGCCGGATGGTGCTCGAGGCGGGGGACCAGGGGCGGGCGACGATCTTCTAGGCTGGAAACGCAGATTTCGCAGATTGGGGTCCCACGTGGTCATCGAACAGATCGACGAGAAACTTCCCGGCGTGATCCTCGACCGCCACGATTTCCGCGGCGACGGGACCATCGTCGTCGGGCGCGAAAGCCTCCTCACCGTGGCGGACTTCCTGCACGACGAGGGTTTCCAGTTCCTGGTGGACATCACGGCCGTGGACTGGCTGGACCGATCCGAAGGACGGAGCGGAGGGCGCTTCGACGTGGTGTACCACTGGCTGAACCTCAATAACCAGGAGCGCCTGCGGGTGAAGGTCCCGGTGGGTGAGGGGGTGCGGGTGCCCAGCCTGGTGAGCCGATTCAAGACCGCCGACTGGTACGAGCGGGAGGTCTTCGACATGTTCGGCATCCCCTTCGAAGGCCACCCGGACCTGCGGCGCCTCCTCATGTGGGAGGACTTCCAGGGCCATCCCCTGCGCAAGGACTTCCCCCTCGACGGTGGCGATTCCTTCTGCACTTCCGATACCGGCACTTCCTACGCGGGCGAGGCCTGCTCGCTGCAAGGCTGAATCATGGAATCCATCGCCCTTTCCACCCAGCAGCTCGATGGCGATCGGATGATCGTCAACATGGGGCCCACCCACCCGGTGACCCACGGGACCCTTCGGATCGTCCTCGAACTCGAAGGCGAGATCATCACGAAGGCCACGCCGGAGATCGGCTACCTCCACCGCGGCGTGGAGAAGCTGGGCGAGAACCTCAGCTACAACCAGTTCGTGCCCCTCACGGACCGGCTGAACTACTGCTCCTCCATCATGAACAACGTGGGCTACGCGCAGGCCGTGGAGAAGCTGCTGGACTGCCGGATCCCCAAGCGGGCGGAGCAGATCCGCGTGATCGTCTCGGAGCTGGCCCGCGTCGCCGACCACGTCGTATGCCTGGGCATCAATGCGGTGGACATTGGCGCCTTCACCGCCTTCCTCTACCTCTTCCAGCAGCGGGAGACCGTCTACGACCTCTTCGAGCTGGCGGCGGGCCAGCGCATGCACACCTCCTTCACCCGCGTCGGAGGACTCTTCCGGGACCTGCCGGCGGAGTTCCTCCCCCTGCTGGAAAGGTTCCTGGAGGAGTGCCCGCGCGCCATCGACGAGCTGGAGAACCTCCTCACCCGCAACCCCATCTGGCACGACCGGACCAAGGGCGTGGGGGCCATGAGCATGGCCGACGCCGTGAACTGGGGCTACTCCGGCCCCTGCCTGCGGGCCACGGGGCTGGCCCAGGACCTCCGGGTGGCCCAGCCCTACATGGGCTACGGGGACTACGAGTTCGATATCCCGGTGGGTACCACCGGCGACGTCTTCGACCGCTACCTCGTGCGGGTCGAGGAGATGCGCCAGAGCCTGCGCATCATCCGGCAGGCCGTGGACCGGCTGGAGGGCGGACCCGTCATCGTCGACGACTACAAGATCGCCCTGCCGCCCAAGGAAAAGGTCTACACGCGCATGGAGAGCCTGATCCACCACTTCAAGCTCATCATGCACGGCATCGAGATGCCCGTGGGCGAAGTCTACAGCGCCACCGAGGCGGCCAACGGCGAGCTGGGCTTCTACCTCGTCTCCGACGGCGGCAAGAGCCCCTACCGCATCCGCGTGCGCCCGGCCTGCCTGCCGATCTTCTCCAGCTTTGACGAGAAGGTGAGAGGGCGGCTCATCGCCGACGCCGTGGCCGAGCTGGGTGCCATGAATGTGATCGCTGGCGAACTCGTCCGCTGAGGTCCCGGCCTGGCGGCCATTGCCCCCCCGCCTATCCCCCGCGGGGCGCGCTCCCGTTTCCCCTACGG
>CAYSXG010000249.1:4447-5230 GCA_964434895.1 uncultured Solibacteraceae bacterium
CGTCTAGGGCTGCGGCGAAAGCGGAAGGGCGGGTTCATGCACAACGCCTGGACCGCGCGGGGGGCCTGGAGTGTGGTCGAGTGCGAAATCGACGCTGGAGGTCCGGACCTGGGGGCAGTTCGCCTCCCGCCTATCGCGCGCGGTGCGCGCTCCCGTTTCGCCTACGGCTCAACGGAGGCGGGACATCGCCGACGCCGTGGCCGAGCTGGGCGCGATGAGGCCGAAGCAGGAGCGGAGGCCGACCGGCGCTGGAGGCGTGGCGTCAGTGTGATCGCGGGCGGGGCTCGACCGCCGAGGCGTCGAGGCCTCAACTCCTAGGGCATAGGCCCCGCGATGGGTAGGCTGAGGCGGCAGCCCCGGCCGAGGCTTACCCGCACAGGCTCGCCGGCCTCCGAGACGGATTCCGAACTCACGTCCCGGCCCGTGCCGTAGTTGACCTGGGCCCGGGGCTCTTTGACGACGCTCACCACGAAGACCACGCGACTGCCCTTCGCCAGGCGGCGGCTGACGAGGCGGCCGCTGCGGAAGGGCAGCACCGTTCGTTGGCCGGGGCGGAGCAGGCGCCGCCGATGGCGGTCCGGCAGCTGGCTGGCCCGGGCCAGGAGGTGGGAGAGAAAGAGATAGCGCCCGTCGGCGGTCCGTTCGTAGAGCTGCAGGCTCAGATCCAAGTCCCGCTTGTTGGTGATGAAGGCCAGGCGGCCGGAAAAGCCACCCCTCACCCCCCAGGGGGACTCGGTGGGTGCGGTGGCAAAGCCCAGGCCGGTCGTGGCCGCGATCCCCCCC
>CAYSXG010000250.1:0-5230 GCA_964434895.1 uncultured Solibacteraceae bacterium
GGTCCGTGAAGGGGGGATGACCCGCCAGGATTTCGTACAAGGTGGCACCGAGACCGTAGACGTCGCAGCGGGCGTCAAGGAATCGATCCCCCATGGCCTGTTCCGGAGCCATGTAATAGATCGTGCCGACGGGCACGCCGCTTTGGGTGAGGCCATTCGCGTCCTGGGAGCGGGCGAGGCCGAAATCCATGACGTAGGGCTTGAGCCGGCCCTCGGGATCCTGCTCCACGAGGATATTGCTCGGCTTGATATCGCGATGGATGAGCCCCTGTTCGTGCGCGGCATGGATGGCCTCGGCGACGGGCATGAGAAGGGCGACTCGATCCCGGAGGGGAAGGTGGCCCAGCTCGTTGAGGGTAGGCCCGTCGATGTACTGCATGGAGATGTAGGGTTTGCCCTCTACCTCACCGACGTCAAAGACGGGGCAGATATTGTCGTGACGAAGGCTGGCCTGGAATTGAGCTTCGAGCAGGAGGCGTTGGGTGAGAATGGGGTCATCGCCATGGATGAATTTGAGGGCGACAAAGCGGTTGAGGTCTCGGTCCCGGGCCTTGTAGACGCGTCCCATACCTCCCCCCCCCAGGAGGCCCAGGAACTGATATCGGTCCCAGTAGGGCACCGGGGAGGGAGCGGGAATTGGGTTTCGCGGCATGGCTACGGGCTACTATTCGATCGGACCCTCCAGGGCTTGGGAAGTGTGTATCGCGACTCCAGCCGGGTCATAAAACCGTGTCGCCTTGTCCGAGGATAGGCCCCTTGGAGGGTGCGGGGTTTAAGGCTTGGACTGGCGATATTCGTTCAAGGCCTCCCTCATGCGCCGGACAATTCCCGAAGCACCGGCCCTCCGTGGGCCGTGAAGCCCGGCCGTGCGAAAGGTCGGCTATCGGATTCAAAGGTGAATCGGCGTCCATGGACACCGTGCAGGCCCACCGGGAAGCCGCCCCGGCGATCTGGCCCTATCCCCGCGTTTTCGCCGGGCTTCGGGTCCCAGCCCGCCGTTGCACCGGCGGCCGGGCCTCGGATTCCAGGAGGCTCAGGATCTCGGAGAGGCGCTCGGCCACGGAGTCCGGCCGGCCCCCTTCCAGGCCCACGCCCTCCCAGACGTCCCGCTCCTCCTGGAGGACGTCCAGGCGCAGCCGCAGGCCGTGGCGCTCCAGCATGGGCCCGAGGGTGGCCCGGCGGCGCCAGAGGTCCCGGCGGGTGGCCTGGTAGGCGATCTCGCAGACCTGGCGGCGGGAACGGAAGCTGAAGATGTTGCTGAAGAAGAGGCGGTACTCGTCCCGGTCCGGCTCGAAGAGGGCGATGTCGGCCTGGGGGAAGCGCTTGCTGTAGCGGGCCATGCCCACCACCATCCGCGAATGGATGAGGGTGCGCACGGTCTGGGAGAGGAAGGCCGGAAGGCCCCCCCGCTGCAGGGCCCCGGGCCCCACGGCCTCCCGGGCCGGCCCCGAGGCCACGTCCACGGGCACCAGGGGGTTGATGCAGAAGAGCAGGTCCGCGCCCTCCTCCAGGGCCACGGAGGCGTGGACGGTGCGCAGCAGCACTCCGTCCACGCAGAGGCGGCCCTCGATCTCCACCGGGGGGTAGAGCCCCGGGACGGAGGTGCTGGCCTGCACGGCCCGGGAGATGGGGACGTGGTCCAGCCCCTTGGAGCCGAAGACCACGGCCTTGCCCGCCTCCAGGTCCGTGGCCACGACGAAGAGCTTGCGCGGGAGCCGGCGGAAGTCGTCCGTCCGCCCCTTGTGGGAGAAGGCGCGATGGAGGTACCTGCGCAGCGGCTCGTTGTCGAAGAGGCCCAGGGGCAGGGCCCGGCTCAGCCGCGCCAGGGACTGGAAGAAGGACTTGTCCTCGGGGGCGCGGGTGGCGTACATCAGCGTGTCCGCGAAGAGGGAGGGCAGCTGGGCCCCGCGCTTGGCCCATTCCCGGTAGGCGGGCAGGAAGATGCTGGAGGGATCGAAGGGGGGCTCGTCGGCCTCGTCCCGGACGAGACCCCGGACCAGCTCCGAGGGGGTGCGTCCATTGGCCAGCTTGGCGGCCACGAAGGCCCCGGCGCTGACGCCCACGTAGACGTGGAAGGCGTTCAGGTCGAGGCCTTCGATGGCCTCCTCCAGGGCCCGGAGGGCGCCCACTTCGTAGACGCCCCCCATGGGGCCCCCGGCGGCCAGGGCGAGGCCCAGCCGGGGACCGGTGCGCGGCTGGCGAGGTCGGCCCATCGGGCGCCTCAGGCTTCGGCGGAGCCGTCGGCCTGGGAGGTCCGGGACTTGGGCTTGGCGGCGGGCTTGGCCTTGGGGGCGGCGGCCTTGGGCTTGGGCGCGGCGGCCTGGGCCTTGGTCTTGGCCACCACCTTCGTGAGCTCCTCCACGCGCTTGGTCAGGTTCACGATCTCGTCCCGGGTGGGGACGCCCAGCCGCTGCATGGCGCTGTTGAGGCCGCTCTCCAGAGGGGCGGCGACCTTCTTCACGGCGGTCTTGGCCTCGTCCTTCAGGGCCGTGGCCTTTTCGACCAGGTCGCTGATCCGGGCCTTGTTGACCTCCTCCAGCTCGCTGCCCTTCTCGACCAGCTGCTTGAAGAGCTTGCCGCCCTCCTCGCCGGCGAGGGAGAAGGCCCCCAGCCCCGCGAGCCAGATCTCGTGGGCGGATTCCTTCAGGCCCGGGAGGCCGACGGTCTTCTTGGTCCTGGTGGTCTTCTTCGTGGCCATGGTGTCCTCCTGGCGGCGGCCCTCGGGGCCGCAAGTGGGTGGGTCTTACTTGGCGCGCGGGGCGCGGGAACGGCCCTTGGGGCGGGCGGGTTTGGATTGCTTTTCGAGATCGGCGAGGGAGGCCTCAAGTTCCGCGAGGCGCCGCCTCAGGAGGCTCATCTCCTCCTGCAGGGCCGGGTTGGGGGTGAGGTTCTCCACGGAGGCGCGCACGAAGCGGTCCACCTTGGCCTGCACCTGCTCCACGCCCTCGGCGAGGGCCCGGCTCCCCCGGCGGATGACCGCATGGAGGAAGTCCGAAGGCAGCAGGGAGGCGCCGCGCTTGTGGTCCTCGTAGAGGCTCTGGGCCAGGGTCTGGGCGGTGACGTCCTCCCCCGTGGCGCTGTCCACCACCCGCAGCTCCTGGCCCTCGCGCACCCAGGCGGAGAGTTCCTCCAAGGAGACGTAGCGGCTTTCCTCGGTGTCGTAGAGCTTGCGGCTGCCCCCGCCGTAGCGCTTGATGAGGCGAATCATCCCCGTCCCCTTTCCGAGGATCAATTTACCGCATCGCGGCAATCGCGCAAGATTTTTTTCCGCAATGCGGAAAATCGGAGCTCGGGGCGTGAGCCGGCGCCCCTTATTCCGGAAGCCCCTCCACCACCCGCGCCAGGCGGGCCCGGTACTGGCTCAGGGCCCGTCTCCCCTCGGGGGTGATGGCCAGCGTGGTGAGGGGCCGCTTGCCCCTGAAGCTCTTGTGGACCTGGATCAGGCCCGCCGCCTCGAGCTTGCTCATGTGGCTGGAGAGGTTGCCCTTGCTCAGGCCGCTCACCTGCTCGAGGTAGCCGAATTCGGCCTCCTGGGCCCCGGAGAGCACCGCCAGGATGAGCAGGCGGGCGGGTTCGTGGACCAGCCGGTCCAGCTCCAGCAGCTCCCCCAGGCCGCCGGGTTCCTTCGCCTCCTCCCTCATCGGGGACGCCCGAGTTCCTGGATCTGCACGCGCAGGCGCCGGAAGCGCAGGTGCTCCACGATCCCCACGAGGACGGCCAGGGCCCCGAAGAAGGGCAGGGGCCAGGGACCCGCCTGCGGGGGCGCCCCTCCCGCCGCCAGGGCCGCCTGGCAGAAGAGGTAGACGCCCAGGATGAAGTCCCAGGTGCTGCGCAGCCAGAACCAGGCCACGATGGGCAAGGCCCCCACGAAGGCCAGGTAGCCCACGACCCGGGGATTCAGCCCCGCCGGGCCGAGCCGCCTCAGCGCCAGGACGAGGATGGCGGCGCCCGCCAGGGCCAGGACGGCGCAGGAGAGGACGTGGGTCCAGCGCTGCAGGGGGCTGGGCCTCTCCTCCACCCGGCCGAAGGGCTGGTAGCGGGAGCCGAGCCAGACCTTCGCGGCGAGCCAGGCCAGGGGGAGGGTCACCAGGAGGGCCCGGGAGCCCAGGCCGTAGGCGAGCAGGGCGGCCAGGCCGGCCAGGGCGGTGAGCAGGCCCCCGGCGCTGCGGGAATAGCGGGCGTAGTCCTGGGTGAGGGCCTGGACCCGGTCCAGGTCCGGAAGGGGGGGATGCGGGGCATTCAGGGATGTCATTTTTACCTCCGCAAATAGTTTTGCAATGCAAACCTACTTTGTCAACCCCGGACCGCTCCCCCAGCGGGAGGCCCTACCCGGCCAGTCGGGCGCCCAGGGCCTCCAGCTCCGCCAGGTCCGTGGGGGGAAGGGCCTGGAGGGGCAGGGCCAGGACCGGCTCCCCGTTGGGGAAGCGGGAGCGCAGCTCCCGGAGCCCCTCCGCGTCCCGCTCCCCCAGGTGGCGGAGGAGGCGCAGGCCCTCGGCCCCGTTCCGGGAGGGGGGGACGACGGGGTGGACCTGGTTCACGAGCAGGGGGCCCAGGCGATGGCCGGCCTCCTTGAGCTTGCGCAGGAAGAACGTGGCGTCGGGGATGCGGTCCGGCCCGGGGCCGGCCACGAGGACGAAGCGGGTCTCCGGGGCCCGCAGGAGGCGGCGCACTTCTTCGGCCCGCTCCCGGAACCCGTCGAAGAGGGGGGCGAAGGCCCGCAGGAATTCCACCAGGTCCTGGAGGAAGCGGCGGCCGATGACGCGGTCCGCCAGGCCCTCCGCTCCTCGGGCCGCGAGGCGGAGGGGCAGGCCCCGGGCCTCGCCGCCCCCCTCCCACCAGGGCTCCAGGGCCCAGCGGACCGCCTGGCTGTCCAGGAAGTTCACGATGCGGTCCGGGGCCTCGAGGAAGTCCATGGCCTGGCGGGTGGGCGGCGTGTCCAGGATGATGCGGTCGTAGGCCCCGGAGGCCTGCATCTCGAAGAGCCGCTCCATGGCCATGTATTCGAGGATGCCCGCCAGGCTCCCGGCCAGGTCCCGGTAGAAGCGGTTGGCGTGGATGCGTCGGGCCGCGGCCTCCGAGGGGGCGTAGCGGGCCACGAGGCGGTCGAAGGTGCGCTTGGCGTCCAGCAGGGCCGCGTCCAGCCCCCCGGGGGCGTCCGTTTCCACGGGCACCGGGTGGTCCTTGGCGGCCTCCCCCACCCCCAGGGCGTCCCGGAGGCGCAGGGAGGGAT
>CAYSXG010000251.1:0-2897 GCA_964434895.1 uncultured Solibacteraceae bacterium
GGGCGGGAGACCAGAAGAGGCCCTGGGCGTCCCCGCTCCCGGCGCCCGCGCTCCATGCCACGTCCTGGGAGGAGCTCCCGCTCACCGCCGCCGATAGCCGCGCGAAGGCCCCTGGGGGCAGGGTCAGGGACTCCGGAAGCCCCTGAACCGTGATCTCCGGGGTCGGGGGCGGTGCGGATTTCCCGGCTCCGTCCCCGCTGCAGGCCCCGAGCAGGCCCACGAGCGCAGCGAGAGTGATCCTAAGGAAAATGGAGGTAGTGCGCATAGAACCCCTCGCCAGAACATGCCCAAGGCGACCGCATGAAACCGGTTTTCTAAAGACTAGGGGGACGAGGGGGGCCGATCTATGCGGCCCATCCCAAGGGTCCTTCCATCCGTTTCGAGCCCAGGCCTTGCCTGGCCGAACGGTTGAATCCGACGGATGAAAGAAGAGTAAGGAACGGCCCCGGTCTTAAAAACGCTCAAAACCCTTCGGGGGTTCGCTTCTTCCTGGGAGAATGGAATCCTCGCGTCGTGAGGACGCCAAAGGAGCCCCATGCCCAAGCCCCCTGCGCCCAAATCCGGTCCCAAGCGCCCCTCGGCCGCCACCGGGGGCCGTCGAGCCCAGGCCGATCCCAGACCCAAAAAGGCGGCCTCCCCCGCCCGTCCCCCTCGGCCGAAATCCGCCGGATCGACCTCGAAGCCCTCCCGCCCATCGGAGGGGGAGCGCCTGCAGAAGCTCCTGGCCCACGCGGGCATCGACTCGCGCCGGAAATGCGAGGAACTCATCCTCGCGCGCCACGTCCAGGTCAACGGCGTCACCATCACCGAACTGGGGGCCAAGGCCGATCCGCGCCGGGACGAGATCACCGTGGACTTCGTGCCCATCGCCAAGGAGCAGCCGGTCTACATCCTGCTCAACAAGCCCAAGGGCTATGTCACCACGGTGAAGGACGACCAGGGCCGGCCGACGGTGATGGCCCTCATCCACGGCGTGGGCGCCCGCATCTACCCCGTGGGCCGCCTGGACTTCAACAGTGAGGGCCTGCTCCTGCTCACCAACGACGGGGAGCTGGCCCAGCGCCTTTCGGGTCCGGACCACGAGATCCCGAAGGTCTACCTGGTGAAGATCCACCGCCAGCCCAAGCCCGAGACCCTCAAGGAGCTGGAGGGGGGCTTCCGGCTGGACGGCCGGCGCCTCCGCCCCTGCCGCATCGAGTACTTCGACAAGGCCGAGAACCCGTGGATGAAGGTGACCCTCACCGAAGGCAAGAACCAGCAGATCCGGCGCATGTTCGCTGCCGTCGGCCACCCGGTCTCGAAGCTGCGCCGGGTGCAGTTCGGCCCCCTGGCGGACCCGGCCCTGAAACCCGGCGAGTGGCGCTTCCTCAATCCAGGAGAGATGGCGGCCCTCAAGAGCTTGTAGATCAGAGACCCCCATGGAAACCCCACCCATCCATGCCGAGGCTTCCCTGCCTGCCGGCGCCCAGCTCCGCCCCGTGGACCGCCTGGTGGGCCACTACGCCGAGTCCCACCGGCATCCCACCAACGTGCGGATCCACTGGGTCTGCGTGCCCATCATCGTGTGGTGCTGCCTGGCCCTGCTCCACGCCATCCATCCGTGGCTGGCCTACGCCGGCGCCCTTCTGGCCCTGGTCTACTACCTGCGCCTTTCCTGGTCCTTCGCGCTGGCCATGGCGCTCTTCGCCGGGCTTTGCCTGGCGAGCCTGCGGGTGGTCCCCCAGGCCGCCTGGGTCGCCCTGGCCCTCTTCGTCATCACCTGGATCCTCCAGTTCTACGGCCATCACGTGGAGGGCAGGCGCCCCTCCTTCCTGGAGGACCTGCAGTACCTCCTGGTGGGACCCCTCTTCCTTCTGGCCAAGGCCTACCGCCAGCTCGGGCTGGCCTACTGATGCCCTCCTGCGAGGTGCTGGTCCACGGCGCGGGCTCCATCGGCCTCTACGTAGGCGGGCGGCTGGCGGCGGCGGGCCTGCGGGTGCACTTCGTGGGACGGGCCCGCGTGGTGGAGGGCCTGCGGGAACGAGGCCTGCGCTTGGTGGACCTGGATGGCGGAACCGTGCACCTGAAACCTGGGGCCTTCAGCGCCAGTGAAAGCCTGGCGGGCGCGCCCCTCCCGGCCCTGGCCCTCCTCACGGTGAAGGGCCCCGCCACTACCACCGCCGCGAAGGAGTTGGGAGAGGCCCTCCCCGCAGAAACCCCCGTCCTTTCTTTCCAGAACGGCGTGGCCAATCGGGAGCGCCTGGCCGCGGCGGCGCCCAGCCTGCAGGCCATCGCGGGCATGGTGCCCTTCAACGTGGTGCAGCCGGAGCCGGGCGCCGTACGGCGCGCCACCGAGGGCGAGCTGGCCTGCGCGGACACGGCCGTGACGCGATCCTGGGCCCCGCGTTTTGAAGCCGCGGGCCTGCCCCTGCACCTGCACGCGGACATGGCTCCGGTGCTGTGGGGCAAGCTGCTGCTCAACCTCAACAACCCGGTCAACGCCATGGCTGGCCTGCCCCTGGTGGAAGAACTGGGCCGGCGGGACTATCGCCGCGTGCTGGCGGCCCTGCAGGACGAGGCCCTGGCCGCGCTTGGCGCCGCGAAGCTCCGCCCCGCCCGGCTCACGGCCCTGCCGCCCGCCTGGCTGCCCGGCCTGCTGCGCCTGCCGGACTGGGTGTTCCGCGCCCTGGCCCGGCGCATGCTGGCCATCGCCCCCGACGCGCGCTCGTCCATGCAGGACGACCGGGTGGCGGGACGTCCCACGGAGATCGACGATCTCTGCGGCGCCGTGGTGGTCCTGGGCCGCGCCCACGGCGTGCCTACCCCCGCCAACCAGCGCATGCTGGACTGGGTCGGGGACCGGCCGCCGGGGGGTTCACTGCGGGCGGGGGGCTGCGCGGGGGCGGCCCGGGGGGCCG
>CAYSXG010000251.1:2907-5230 GCA_964434895.1 uncultured Solibacteraceae bacterium
TCGCGAAGAAATCCGGTTACACGGCCCGCTGCCCTTCGCGCGCTTCATGGAACTTGGCCTCTACCCCCCCGAACACGCCCACCACACAACCGCCCCCTACCCCCGCCAACCAGCGCATGCTGGACCTGGTCCGCGACACGCCGCCGGGGGTGTTCATGGCGGCGGAGGTGCTGCTCGGGCGGGTCCTGGGGGGCCGGGCGGTGGGGGCCTAGGCCCGACATTCAGGCCGGGATGGCTCCCAGCTGCCTCATCAGGGTCAGCATGTCCGCCACCACCCAGTGATCGGTGATGAGGCCGTCCCGGACCTGCAGGTAGTCGGCCACCTCGAAGCGGATGGCGCCGCCGGAGGGGGGGATGCCCAGGAAGGGGCCCCGGTGCGTGCCCTCGAAGAGCTTGTGGGTGGCCACGAGCCCCGCCTCGGCCACCTGGCGAAGGATGGTCACCCGCAGATCCGGAAAGGCCTCCCGCAGGGCCCCGAAGAGGATGCGCACCCCCTCCCGATCCGCGGAAAGGCCCGACAGGGGACTGTGGTCCACGAAGTTCGGCGCCAGCACCTCGTCGATGACGTCCAGTTCGCCGCGGTTCTGCCCGCGGTCTACCAGGCGGCGGACGAGGTCCTTGGGATCGGCGAGGGTCTGGGTCATGGCGGCTCCTGGGGGGTCGTCGGTGGGATGACCCTGGGAAGGAGAGCGTGACACTAGCCGATCCCCACGCTCACCCGGACGACCTCCAGCACCCTGTCCAGGTCCTTGGGGTCGAGGCCCAGGAGGAAGCCCCGGCTGCCCCCGTTGATCCAGATGCGCTCCAGTTCGAAGATCGAGGCCTCGGCGTAGACGGGCATGGCCTTCTTCGTGCCGAAGGGGCTGGTGCCCCCCACCAGGTAGCCGCTGTGGCGGTTGGCCACCTCGGGCTTGCAGGGGGAAATGGCCTTGGCGCCGGTCTGCCGGGCCAGCTCCTTGGTGCTCACCTCCCGGTCCCCGTGCATGAGGACCAGGCGCGGGGCGGCCCTTTCGTCCTCCATCACCAGGGTCTTGACGACGGCGTGCTCGGCCAGGCCCAGCTCCCTCGCGGAGACCGCCGTCCCGCCGTGCTCCTCGTAGCGGTAGAGGTGCTCGGTGAAGGGGACGCCCCGGGCCCTCAGCAGGCGGGTGGCTTGGGTGGAGGGGGCCTTGGACATGCCCCATTGTCGCCGGCCCCCCCCTCAAAACACAGGGCCGGATCCCCCCCGTCGATAAGGGGATGCCGGGCCCCGCCCGGCGGGAAGCGACGATGGTGAGCTGGATCCAGGCCTTTCGGAGCGCCCGGGCCCTCCTGGGCCTCGGGGCCTGCCTGGGCGCCGGAGCCCAGGGCCTCGACCAGGAGACCGAGGAGCAGATGGCCCTCAAGGCCCTGCAGGAGCTTCGCAACGTGCGGGTGAGCATCGCCAGCCGCATGGAGCAGACCATGAGGGACGCCCCGGCGGTGGTCTCGATCGTCCGCCGGGAGGAGATCCGGATCCAGGGCTGGCAGCGGCTTTCCGAGGTCCTGGACCAGGTCCCGGGCTTTTCCACCCGCTGGCAGGCCGGGGGGGACCAGGGCCTGGTGGTGCGGGGCATGTTCGCCGCGGACGGGGTCCTGGTCCAGGTGGACGGGGTGAGCATCAACGACCCCCTCAACGGGAACGTGGCCTTCTACGACTTCCCCCTCGAAGGGATCGAGCGGATCGAAATCGCCCGGGGGCCGGGCTCGGCCCTCTACGGGGGCTACGCCTTCCTCGCGGTGATCAACCTCATCTCCGCCTCGAAGGCGGCCCCCCGGACCGAAACCGAAGCCCAGATCGGCGGAGGGAGGCCCACCTCCTTTCACGTCCAGGGAGAGCACGAAGGCCTCCTCCCCTTCGGCTTCGCCAAGGTCTACGCGGGCCTCCACCGGAACCGGGACCGGAGGGTGAGGGTCCAGGACGACCTCATCACTTCCCTGATCCGCCGCACCACCGTCGGGGACCGCGCCTACGACCGCTACCAGGCCATCGCCTCGGACGACGACGAGCGCTTCTTCCAGGCCCGCCAGTGGGAGGGCGGGGCCCACCTCCAGGTCACGGAGGGGCCCCTGGCGGGCCTTTCCGTGGACGGCCTCTACGTCCAGAAGCGCACCCTGCCCTTCCTGTCGCGGCTCTACGCCCTGGTGGACCAGGGCCTCCTGGAGCGGCGGGACGACCTCTCCCGCTGGAGCGCCGCCTGGCCCCTGAACCCCTCCCCCTCCATCCAGCTCACGCCGCGGATCTACACCACGTCCATCTACGGACGCTCGGCGGGGCAGATCACCCGCCCCTACGGATGGGACG
>CAYSXG010000252.1:0-485 GCA_964434895.1 uncultured Solibacteraceae bacterium
CCGCCTTACGCCCAGTGGGCCTTCGGGCCGGGGGCCCTGCACACCCGCTTCGGGCTCATAGCCAGCCGGGACGGGGCCGAGGGCAGCGTGGTGATCTTCCAGGACGGGCGGGTCCACGTCGCGCGGCTCGAGGCCGGCGCCTCCGCCTCCCTGGACCTGGCCGAGGGCCGCCACGCCTGGGTGCAGGTGGCCCGGGGGGCGGTCACGGTGAACGGGATCCCCCTGCGGGCCGGCGACGGGGCCGCCCTGAGCGAGGAGCGCGGGGTGGTGGTGAACGCCGCGGAGGCCTCCGAAGTCCTCTGCTTCGACCTGGCCTGAGCATGGGACCGCGCGCCCTTCATTCCCTGATCCCCGGCCGCCCCACGCGGGACGGCAACGGCGTGCCCCTGCGCCGCTTCTTCCCGGGCCACGGCCTCCTTGACCTGGAACCCTTTCTGCTGCCTGACAACCTCGTGCCCCCTGTGTCCCCCCCCGGGCCCGGGCCC
>CAYSXG010000252.1:495-5221 GCA_964434895.1 uncultured Solibacteraceae bacterium
TGGATCCCTTCCTGCTGCTGGATCACTTCGGGCCCCTGGTGCTGCCCCCGGGCACGGACGCCGGCTTCCCGCCCCATCCTCACAAGGGCTTCCAGACCCTCACCTACCTGCTGCAGGGGGCCTTCGCCCATCGCGACAGCCAGGGCGGCCGGGGCCTGCTGCGGCCCGGTGGGGCCCAGCTCATGACGGCGGGGCGCGGCATCGTGCACGAGGAGATGCCGGTGCCCGAACAGCTCGAAACCGGCGGCGCCATCGAAGGCTTGCAGCTCTGGATCAACCTGCCGGCCGCCGACAAGCTGCAGGCGCCGGGCTACGTGGACATCCCCGCTGAATCCGTGCCCCGGCTGCAATTCGAAGGGGGCGCCCTGCGGGCCCTGGCCGGGGAGTGGCTGGGGGTCCGAGGCCCCGCGGTCCCTGGGGTTCCCGTGGCCTACGGCCTTCTGGAGCTGGAGGCCGGCGGCCGCTTCGAGCATCCCCTGCCCGCGGGCTGGAATGCCGCCGTCATCGCATTGCACGGCGACTTCGAGGTGGGCGGCGGAAGCCTGCCCGAAATCCAGCTGGCCCGCCTCGGTCTGGAGGGCGAGGGCCTGTCCGTGGCTTCGGCCGCGGGTGGCCTGGCCCTGCTGCTGGCTGGACAGCCCTTGGGAGAGCCCGTGGCCCGTTACGGCCCCTTCGTCATGAACACCGAGGCGGAGCTGGCAGAGGCGGTGGCCGAGTACCAGGGCGGCCGCATGGGGTTCCTGCCGTGACCCCCGCTTCGTGGCCCTGGGGGTCGGAGGCTCGAAGGCGCCGCGGACCCTGCGGGCCGTCCGGCAGCACGGGACGCTCAGCCTTCGATGTCTGGCTTGCGGAATCCCACGCCGCCGCACATCAGGGGGCCTTCGGCGTGGCCATCAGGGCGCGGCTGATGAGGTAGCGAGTACCGCCGAGGCGGGCCAGAGCCCGCGCTAAGGCCTCCCGGCTGCAGGCCAGGGTTTCGGCCCAGGCGTCCAGGGGCAGCTCCCCGCCTTCGGGGTGCTGCGTTGCCCAGGCCTCGAAGAGCTCCGCGAGGCGCGCGGCCTCGGGCTCCCCGCGCTCCCGCCAACTGCGTTCCTGGGGCCGCCGCGCCTCGTGGAAGGTGGTGCCGCGCAGCTTGTCCGGCAGGAAGGCCTGGTCGCGGTCGTAGTCCGCGTGGGAGTAGTGGTAGCCCGCGCCCCGGCCCGCGGCGAGGCTGGTGGAGGTGTTGGCGTCCCGCAGGGTGTCGGGGATGGGGGCGTCCTCGGCGGCCAGGGCCGCATCGATGGCGCTGACGGTGGCGTTGCTCTTGGGGGCGTTGGCCACGTAGATCACGGCCTGGGCCAGGGGGATGCGCGCCTCGGGCCAGCCGATCTTCTCCACGCTGCGGCTGGCGGCCTCCGCCAGCAGGAAGGCCTGGGGGTCGGCGTTGCCCACGTCTTCCGCGGCGGTGACCATGAGGCGGCGGGCGATGAAGCGCGGGTCCTCCCCCCCGCGGATCATGCGGCTGAGGTAGTAGAGGGCCGCGTCGGCGTCGGAGCCCCGCAGGCTCTTCTGGAAGGCCGAGGCCAGATCGTAGTGCCCGTCGGCCCGGTCGAACATGAGGCGCCCGCCCAGGCTGGGCTGCAGGGCCTCCAGGTTGCGCTCCGCCTCCGGCAATTCCAGGAAGACCTCCAGGCCCGAGAGGGCGGCCCGCAGATCGCCGCCGGCCCACTCCGAAAGCCAGGCCAGCACGGCCTCCGGCGCCCCTTCGCCGGGTCGCTCCTGGGCCCAGGCCCGGCGCAGCACCGTCCCGATGTCCTGGGGCCCGAGGCCGTTGAGGGGAAAGAGCTGGCAGCGGCTGCGCAGGGCGGGGTTCAGGTAGAAGGCCGGATTCTCCGTGGTGGCGCCGATGAGCACCGCCTCGCCGCGCTCCAGGGTGGGCAGGAGGATGTCCTGCTGGGCCCGGTTGTAGCGGTGGATCTCGTCCAGGAAGAGCACCGGCGGCGCCCCCCGGAAGAGGGGCATGGCCCCCTGCTCATTGAGGAATTTCTTCAGCTCCGCCGCCGAGCCGCTGACCCCCGAGAACTCCATGAAGCCCCGGCCCATCTCCGAGGCCAGGATGCGCGCGAGCGTGGTCTTGCCCGTGCCTGGCGGCCCCCACAGCACCATCGAGGGCAGTCGCCCCGAAGCCAGCAGCCGCCGCAGCGCCCCCTTGGGCCCCAGCAGGTGGGCCTGGCCCACCACCTGGTCCAGGCGGGTCGGGCGGAGGCGTTCCGGAAGCGGTACGGAGGGCATGGGAACCATTCTCTCCCACCTCGGCGCCGAGCCCTACTGGTAGGGCCCCACGAGCGTCAGCTCTTCGGTGGCGAGCCGTCGCTCGCCGTCGCGGAACTCCACGGTGGCGGGGGTGCGTCCCAGGTCGAGGATGGACTTGGGGAACTTGATGAAGAGGTCCGCACGCAGGGACTTGCCGGCGGGGACGGTCAGGGGGTTCGCGGCGAGGACCAGTTCCATGCCCTTGGCCTGGAGGCCTCGGGGCAGGGCGATGCGCACCGGCAGGTCCTGGTGGGTGAGGTTCGTGAGATCGAAGCGGAGGTGGTTGATGACGAGGCCCTCGCCGCCGGGTCCCCTTACTTCCTGGTAGGGCGCGCCGCCGGCGCGGAAGGCCACCACGTCCAGGGAGCTGCGCAGGCCCAGCACCAGGGCCAGGGCGCCCCAGGAAAGCAGGGTGAGGGCCAGGTAGAGGGAGGCCCGCGTGTGGGGGCCGCGGCGAGGTTCACCGGCCAGGCCCGCCTCCGTGTCGTAGCGCACCAGGCCGGGCTCGCGGCCGAGGCGCCCCATCACCTCGTCGCAGGCGTCCAGGCAGGCGGTGCAGGCGATGCACTCCATCTGCACGCCGTCGCGGATATCGATGCCCGTGGGGCACACCTGCACGCAGCGCGCACAATCCACGCAGTCCCCCTCGGGGCTGCTCGTCCCGCGGCGCGGCTCGCCCCGACGGGCGTCGTAGACCACGGCCAGGGAGCGGCGGTCCATGAGCACCGTCTGGAAGCGGCCGTAGGGGCAGAGGGTGAAGCAAAGGCGCTCCCGCAGCCACGCGAAGTCCACCAGCACGAAGGCCGCGAGGGAGAGCATGGCGAGAAATAAGGTTCCGTTGCGGCGGGGATCCAGCAGCATCGCCTCCCGCAGCCGCTCCGTGCCCACGAAGTAGGCGAGGAAGCTGTGGGCCAGCACCAGGGCCACCGCCAGGAAAAGGAGCCATTTCAGGCCCTTCCGCAAGGCCCATTCCGGCGTGAAGGGACGCCCCGCGAGGCGCTGGCGGGCCAGGTGCGGGCCCTCCACCAGGCGCTCGATGCGGCGGAAGCAGGCGGCGACGAAGACCGTCTGGGGGCAGGCGTAGCCGCACCACAGGCGGCCCCACACCGCCGTGATCCAGCAGAGGGTGAAGGCCGCGCCGGCCAGCACCAATACCAGCTTGGGCGCGTCGTGGGCCCAGAAGGCCGCGCCGAAGAGGACGAAGCGGCGGTGGGCGATGTCCAGGAGCACGGCCTGTTCGCCGCCCACCCGCAGCCAGGGCAGGGCCAGGTAGACGAGGATGAGCAGGGCGAAGAGACCCGTGCGCAGGTTCTGGTAGGGGCCCCGCACGTCGGCGGGATGGAGGAAGGCGAAGCTGCCGCGCTCGGTGCCCATCGCCTTAGGGGGCCGCGATCAGCGTCCCCTCCGGGGCCTTGGGGTTGGCCGGCGTGGTGCCGCGCAGGGAGCGCACGTGGGAGGCGATGGCGAGCAGTTCCTCGGGCTTGAACTTGTCCTCCCAGGAAGGCATGCCCTTGTCCGGGACGCCGTCCTGGAGGGTGCGCACGATGAAGGGCGTGGTGCCGTCGCCGTTGATCCAGAAGTTGTCCGTGAGATTGGGGCCCGTCTGGCCGCCGCCGTCCTTCAGGTGGCAGGAGGCGCACTTGGATTCGAAGAAGGTTTTCCCCGCGGCTTTCACCGCCGGGTCCTGCTCCGCCGCGGCCACCTCCGCCGCCGTGAAGATCCGGGGCGGGTTCAGGCGGCGGATGAGGGCCGCGTGCTCCTTCTGCTCCGCCTCGAATTCCTGCATGAGCGTGGAGGGGCTGAAGTGGTGGAAGGCGAGGAAGTAGCCGAGGCCGAAGAGGATGGTGCCCCAGAAGATGGCGTTGAACCATCCCGGGGGCGGGTAGTCCAGTTCCTCGATGCCGTCGTACTCGTGGTCCAGCTTGGGTTCGGGGCGGTTGATGGCCATGGCCTAGTCCTCCAGCGGGAGTTTCGAAAGGGCGTCGAAGTGGGCCTTGCGCCGGGCGCTGAAGGCCCAGGCGCCCCAGCCCAGGAACACCGCCAGGAAGAGCAGCATGCCCACCACCGTGAGGCTGAGGTGGGGGAAGAGGGATACGATGGCCTGTTTCATCCCTTGCCTCCCTGCTTCCCGAGCTTCTGGAGGTAGGCGATGAGGGCCACGATCTCCTTGTCCTCCATGCCCTTGGGCCCGCCCTGGGCGAGGAGTCCCGCGGCGATCCTGCCGGCCTGGGCCCGGGCCAGGCTCGGGGCGTCTTGGATCTGCTCCGGCGTGTAGGGCACGCCGGTCCGCCGGAGCACCTGCAGCTTGCGGCCCAGGATGTCGAAGTCGGTGCGGTCCCGCAGCATCCACGTGTAGGCGGGCAGGATGGAGCCCGGCGTCATGGCGCGGGGAACGTCCATGTGCCGGAAATGCCACATGTACGGGGACTTCCCC
>CAYSXG010000253.1:0-5216 GCA_964434895.1 uncultured Solibacteraceae bacterium
CCTGGGCCTCAGCGCCCTCCTGGGCATCGTCAAGGGCCCCGGGGGGATGCTGGACGTGCGCTCCAGTCCGGGAGCCGGCGCCACCTTCCGCGTCTTCTTCCCGCCCGCCCCGGAGGCGGTCCTTCCGCCCCGTCCCCTTCCCCCGGAACCCAAGCCGCCCGAGCCAACACGCTCCGTGCTGGTCGTGGACGACGAACCGGCGGTCCGGATCGTGGCAAGGAGAATCCTGGAAGCCTCGGGGTTTTCCGTGGTGGAAGCGGAGGACGGCCTGGAGGGCACCGAGGTCTTCGCGGCGGGGCCGGAGGGTTTCCGCTTCGTGGTGCTGGACCTCAGCATGCCCCGCATGGGAGGAGTGGAGGCCCTGCGACGCATGCGCGCCCTTCGTCCGGGGCTGCCGGTGGTGCCGTGTTCGGGCTTCGGCGAGGAGGTGGCCGCGGAGGGCCATGGGCAGGGCGGCCCGGGGGAGGTCCTGACGAAGCCCTACGGCCCTCGCGAAATGCGGGCGGCCCTGAGACGGATCCTGAACGAATCCATCCTGAGACCGTGAGGCCGCGATGATCCGCTACGAAGTGACCCTGGACGTGGATCCGGCGGAGGCGCCGGCGGTGGAAGCCTACCTGCGCACCAAGCACATCCCCGAGATCCTCGCCACCGGCTGCTTTCAGGCCATCCGTTTCCAGAAGGCCTCGGGGACTCGCTTCCGAAGCTGTTACGAGGCCCGGGGACGGGAGGACCTGGAGAGGTACCTGCGCCAGCACACCGCCGCCTTCCGGGAGGACTTCCTGGCCCATTTCCCGAGCGGCTGCACCGTGGATCGGGAGGTGTGGGAGGACGCGGAGGCCTGGGAGCGCTCCTAGACGACCGGGCGGGGCTCTTCCAGGAGCTCCCCCAGCAGGGCCAGCAGCTCCTTGATCTGGAAGGGCTTCGGGAGGAGGCGTACGCGGAGGTCCGTTTCCAGGACGGGCTCCAGCCCCTCGAGCCCGTGGCCGCTGGAAAGGATGAAGGGCATCTGGGAGCCGCTTTCACGGATGCGCCCCAGCAGCTGGACCCCCGTACATTCGGGCATTCGCTGATCGCTGATGACCGCGTCGAAGTCCGAGGCCTGGAGGGCGCTCCAGGCCTCGTTGCCGTCGCAGGTCGTGCCCACCTCCGCCCCTTCCATGCGCAGCGCGTCCTCCAAGAGCTCCCGGATCTGGGCCTCGTCGTCCACGACGAGGATCCGGCGTCCTCGAAGGTCCACCCGGGGAGGAGGCTCGGCGTGGGGCGCCTGGTTCTGGGCCGCGGGGGCCTGGGTGGCCGGAAGGTGAATGCGGAAGAGAGTGCCCTTTCCGGGCTCGCTTTCCACTTCGATGGTCCCCTCGTGGGCCTTGAGGATCCCGAAGACCATGCTCAGGCCCAGCCCGGTTCCCTTCCCGACCTCCTTGGTGGTGAAGAAGGGCTCGAAGATGTGGGGGCGGGCCTCGTCGGGGATGCCCTCCCCCGTATCCTGGACCTCCAGGATCACGGGTCCGTCGATGGGGCCCCGGGTGCGCAGGGTGAGGGTCCCCCCGTGGGGCATGGCGTCCCGGGCATTGACCCCCAGGTTCAGGAGGACCTGCTCGAGCTGGGTGGGCTCTCCCAGAACGGGAGGAAGGTTCGGGGCGAGGTCCAGGAGGACCCGAACCCGTCCCCCCAGGACCCGTTCCATCAGGGATGCGGTGTCCTGCACCACCTCGTTGAGGTAAATGGATCGAAGCTGGGGCTTCAGGTGATGGGTGAAGGCCAGGAGGGACTTCACCATGTGGGCGCAGCGCTGGATGGCGTCCTGGGCGCGGCCCAGGCGGCGCAGGGCGGCGTGCCCCGGTGGGAGATCCTCCCGGGTCAGGTCCAGCTGCCCCTGGATGGCCAGCAGCTGGTTGTTGACGTCGTGGGCGATGCCCCCGGCGAGGGTGCCCACGGTCTCCAGGCGCTGGCTGTGTTCGACCTGTTGCTCCAGCTGATGGCGGCTGACCAGGGCCTCCCCGGCGTGGCGCAGGGCCTCCCCGAGGGTCTGGATCTCGAGGATGGGTGTACGAGGGGAGGTGGGAACGACGCCGCTCCCCAGCTTCTCCGCGGCCCTGGCCAGCTGGCTCAGGGGATCCGCGAAGCGGCGGGCGATGGCGTGGACCCTCCAGGCCGCCAGGGCCAAGCCCAGGGTGAGGAGGCCCACGAGGAGGAGGATTCCCCGCTGGGCCGGCCCCGAGAGATCCCGCCGCGGAATGGCGATGCTCAGGGTCCAGCGGACGCCGGGAACCCCCAGGAGGGGCCGGGCGGCGCAAAGGTAGGACACCTTTTCGAAGACGATGGAGAAGATCCGATCCGGATCCCGGGGGCCCTGGAGCACCCGGTAGCCCACCGGGAGGAAGGCCTCCGTGATGGGTTGGAGGAAGGCCTTTCTCCGGGCCTCGGAGTCCTGGAAGGCCGGAGCCCGGGGAAGGATGAGGGCCCGGTCCCGAGGGTCCGACACCAGGGCCTGGGTCCCTGGGGTGGGCTGGACCTTCCATACCTCCGCGGTGAGGTCCTCCAGGAGGATGTCCACCACGATGACACCCCGCAGGGAACCCTCGGGGCTTTGGACCGGACAGGTGAAGGAAAGGCCTGGCGCGTGGGAGCCCACGAAGGGGTAGGGGTCCACCCAGCCTGGAAAGGGGTGCCTTTGGGTGGCCTGGTACCAGGGCCGGCCGATGGGATCGAAGCCCAGGGGGGCCCACGGCTGCTCCGGGACCACCACCAGGTTGGCCCGACGGATGGGTCGCATGTGGTGGACCCCCCCCAGGTTCTTGGTCTCGTAGACGGACCAGTCGTGGGTGGCGTCGTTCCCGTTCCCGTCGGAGCGGGTGAAAAGGATGCCCCGGCCGGCGGGGCCCCAGAAGCCCACGTTGGCCACCTGGACGTTCTGGAGGAGGAGGGGGTAGATGATTCGGTCGGCCCCGCGCGGATCCTCCTCGGAAACGACGCCTCGGGTCCACCAATCCTCCAGGGTCCTCCCCATGGACTCCGCCAGGGCGAAACGGCCCTGCAGGTCCGCCTGGATGCGGTCCAGGCCCGCCTTGGCCTGGAGGTGGGCCCGGCGCTCGGTGACTTCCCGTAGCCCCACCCAGGCCAGGGCCACGACGAGCAGCACCGTGACCCCCATCAGGGTCAACAGGTCCCTCAGGAGCAGGCGGCGGACGGGGAGCATCGGGGTGGGGTTCTGGACCGACCTCGGAAAGGGACCGGCGGGTCCCATGGGTTCCCAAGGTTTCGGAGAAGTTCCCGGATACCTGAATCCGGACCCGCGGAAGGGCCCTATTGAAGGGCCATCCGCAGGGCCTCGAAGGCCGCGGGGATGCCTTCCGGTCGGGTCCCTCCGCCCTGGGCCAGCTCCTTCTTCCCGCCCCCCCGACCATCCAGGGCCGGGGCCATGGCCTTGAGGAGGGCCCCCGCGTCGGCCTTGGGGGTGAGGTCCCCGCTGACGCTCACCAGGACCGCCACCTTGGCCTCGTCCACCTTGGAGGCCATGGCGATCACGGCGCTGGCGTGCCGGGTCCGGGCCTGGTCCATGAGCTCCCGAAGGGCGGAGCCCTCGAGGCCCTCCACCTGGGCGGTGACCAGGGTGAGGCCACCCACCTGGTCCACCTGTTCCGCGCCGCCGCCGCCGCTGGCGGCCCGCAGCTTGGCTTCCTTCAGTTCCTTCTCCAGCTGGGCGATGCGGGCATCCTTGGCGCCGAGCAGGTCGGGGAGGTTCTCGCGGCCTGTGTTGGCGGCTCGGGAGAGGGTCGACAGGAGCCGCTCGCCCTGCTGGAACCATTCCAGGGCCGCGGCGCCGGCCACGGCCTCCAGGCGGCGCACGCCGCTGGCCACGGCCCCTTCGGAGACCACCTTCACCAGGCCGATCTCGCCGGTGCTGGCCACGTGGGTGCCGCCGCAGAGCTCGACGGAAAAGTCGGACACGCTCATCACGCGCACGGTCTCGCCGTACTTCTCGCCGAAAAGGGCCATGGCCCCCGCCGTCAGGGCCTCGTCGATGGCCATTTCCTTCACGGAGGTGGCCTGGGCTCGGAGGGTCTGCTCGTTCACCAGCCGCTCGATCTCGGCCATCTGCTCCGGCTCGATGGGGGCGAAGTGGGTGAAGTCGAAGCGCAGGCGCTGGTCGTCCACCACGGAACCGGCCTGCTTCACGTGGGTGCCCAGCACTTCCCGGAGGGCCGCATGCAGCAGGTGCGTGGCGGTGTGGTGGGCCCGGATGCGCGCGCGCCGTTCCGGGTCCACCACCGCGTGGACCGAGGCGCCCTCCCGGAGTTCCCCGTGAACCCTCACCTTGTGGAGGTGCCGTTTGGTGGCCGGGGCGGTCGTGTCCAGCACCTGGGCGTAGCCGCCCTCGAAGTCCAGGTGGCCCGTATCGCCCACCTGCCCGCCGCCCTGGGCGTAGAAGGGCGTGCGGTCCAGGAGGGCCGACCCCTCGCCGTGCAGGGCCAGGACCCGGGTGTGGGAACCGTCGAAGAGGGCCAGGACCCGGCCGGGGGCCTCGGTGCCTCCGTAGCCCAGGAAGGTGGTGGCGGGGAGTTCGGCGAGGACGGAGAAGTCGCCCTGGAGGCGCTGATCGTGGGTCTTCATGGAGGCCCGGGCCCGGGCCTTCTGCTCCGCCAGCGCCGATTGGAAGCCTTCGAGGTCGCAGGCGAGGTCCCGCTCCTTGGCCCAGTCCTCCACCAGGTCCACGGGGAAACCGAAGGTGTCGTAGAGCTTGAAGATATCGGCGCCCTTCACGCCACCGGCCGTGTCCATCGATTCCAGCTGCCGCAGGCCCGCGTTGAGGGTCACGGAGAACTGCGCTTCCTCCCGGGCGAGCACTTTCTGGATGCGGGCCCGCTCCGCCTCCAGCTCGGGGTAGGCGTCGCCCATGGCTTCCACGACCGAGGGCACGAGGTTCGCGAAGAAGGTGCCCTCGATGCCCAGCTTCTTGCCGAAGCGCAGGGCCCGGCGCACGATCTTGCGCAGCACGTAGCCGCGACCCTCGTTGGAGGGCACGACGCCGTCGAAGGTCATGAAAGTAGCGGCGCGGACGTGGTCGGCGATGACCTGGGAGGCCGTGCGGTTGGTGTGTTCGGCGCGGTCCTCGGGCCTCACCTTGGCCACGGCCCAGATGCCTTCGAAGATGGGCTCGAAGTGATCGATCCGGTAGTTTCTGTCCTTGCCTTGGAGGATGCTGGCCGTGCGCC
>CAYSXG010000254.1:0-5209 GCA_964434895.1 uncultured Solibacteraceae bacterium
CCGCGCCGACGCGGCGTACGCCCGCACGCGGGCAAACGTGAATGCCGCGGCCGTCGGCCTCGAGCTGCCGCCCGGCGTGGTCCACCCGGACCCCGCCCTTCCCCTGGCCCGCGCGCTCCGCTCCGCGCCGCCCCCCCTTGTCCGGGGTCTCCTCCCGCTGCAATGCAACCGGAGGCCACGCGGGCCGGGCCTAGCGGGGGATGGACCAGGCCTCGAAGAGCCCGTTGAGGCCCGTGGGATCCAGGGGGTTTCGGCGCAGCTTGTGGGATTTCCGGTCCCGGTCCGGGTCCGGGCCCCGAAGGGAGAGGCCGTGCCGGTGGGCGGCGTGGAAGGTGAAGACCGTGCACCACTTGCCCCCGATGGCCTGGTGGAAGTGCAGGTAGGCCCCGTGATTGGAGAAGGAGTCGGTGATGTTGCGGCTTCGGCCCTGCCAGGCGGAGGTCCAGCGGGCGAGGATGGCCTGGGCCCTGGAGCGCTCCGAGGGGTGCTTGAGGACTTTGAAGGTGAAGTCCAGGAAGAACTCGAGGATTTCCACATAGGCTCCGAGGGATCACAAGTTAACAACTTCCACCCCAGAGCCGATAGGGGGGGATCCTCCCGAGCGGAGCCTAGCGCCGCTTCATCACCTTCGGGAATCCATGCCCGACAGTCCCCTTCCAACCCGCCATCCCCCCGCGGCCCGGGTGCTGCTCGCCCTTGGGGCCGCGGGCCTGGCCTGGGTGACCCTCGTGCCGCGACTGGTCCGGGTCCTGCCCTCGAACCTCGCCCCGGAGACCTGGTCGATGCTCCTGCACGGGGGCATCCTGGCGGCAGCCACGGGCTACCTGGTCTTCCAAGGGAACGTGTGGCGGGGGCTCCTCGGCGAGGCCCGGAAGGACCTGGATCGAGAGACAGCCCACTTCCTGGACTTCTTCGACCAGCTTCCCCTGGGGGCCCTGCTCTTCGACGGGGAGGGCCGGACCCTGCGCTCCAATCCCAGGGCCCGGGAGATTCTCGATCGCAGCGAGGCGGACCTCCTGGCCTTCGACTGGAAGAACCCGGCGGTGCCCATCCTGCAGGCGGACGGCCACCCCCTCCCTCCGCGGCTGATGCCCCTCAACGCCGCCTTGGAAAGGGGAGAGGCCGTTCGGGGCGTGGTGCTGGGCCTGGAACGCCCTTCCGACGGGGCCTGGGCCTGGGTCTCCCTGATGCTCCACCCCCGCAAGGGAGCGGATGGAAGCATCCAGGAGGTCCTGTGCACCTTCGAGGACGTGACCCTGCACAAGACCCAGGAGGCCGAACTCACCCTGGCGACCCTCCGGGATCCCCTCACCACCCTGCCCAACCGCAGCCTCTTCATGGAGCGGCTGGCCCACGCCCTGCCGGGCATGGTGAGGCGCTCCTCCCTGACCGCCGTCCTCTTCCTGGACCTGGACCGCTTCAAGGTCATCAACGACAGCATGAGCCACGAGGCCGGCGACCGCCTCCTGATCCAAGTGGCCAAGCGACTCCGGGGTTGCCTGAGGCCCATGGACACCGTGGCCCGGCTGGGAGGGGACGAATTCGTGGTCCTCTTCGAGGACCTCGTGCAGGCCACGGACGCCATGGTGGTGGCGGACCGCATCTCCAAGTCGCTGGAACAGCCCTTCTCCCTGGACGGCCAGGACGTCTACACCAGCTGCAGCATGGGCCTGGCGGTGGCGGAAAGCCCTGAAGCGGTGCCCTCGGACCTGGTCCGCGACGCCGAGGTGGCCATGTACCGCGCCAAGGCCAAGGGGGAGGGCAGGCTGGAGATCTTCGATCCCAGCATGAACGAGAAGGCGCTGGAGCGCCTGCGGATGGAAAGCGAGATGAGGCAGGGGCTGGACCGCGGCGAATTCCTGCTGCACTACCAGCCCCTGGTGCTGCTGGAGGGCGGGATCATCCAGGGCTGGGAGGCCCTGGTGCGCTGGAGGCACCCGGAGCGGGGCATGGTGTCCCCGGCGGAATTCATCCCCCTGGCCGAGGAGACGGGCCTCATCGTGCCCCTGGGCCAATGGGTGCTGGAGGAGGCCTGCCGGCAGATCCGGCTGTGGAACCTGGGGCGGGGCCCCGGGGACCTGGTCACCATGAACGTCAATCTTTCGGCCCGGCAGTTCCAGCAGCGGGGCCTGGTGCAGCTGGTCCGGGAGACCCTTAGGGCCCTCAAGGTGGACCCGGGCTACCTGAAGCTGGAGATCACCGAAAGCGTGATGATGCGGGATCCCCATTCCACCCGCGACACCCTCATGGCCTTCCGGGATTCCCGGGTGAGGTTGGCCATCGACGACTTCGGCACCGGCTACTCCTCCCTCGCCTACCTCAAGCGCTTCCCCGTGGACACCCTCAAGATCGACAAGACCTTCATCGACGGGCTGGGGAAGGACGCCGAGGACACCGCCATCGTCGAGGCCATCATCTCCCTCTCCAAGTCCCTGGGGATCCGCGTCACCGCCGAAGGCATCGAGTCCCGGGACCAGTTCCACCACCTGCGCCGCCTAGGCTGCGACCAGGGCCAGGGCTACTACTTCAGCAAGCCCCTCCCCGCCGAGGCCGCCACCCAGCTCCTGGGCCAGGACCCCCGCTGGTAGTCCACCCCCCTTCGACCGGATCCCCCATGAACCCACGACCCGCCCCCGATCGGTCCCTCGAAGCGAGGTCCCAGGTCTGGCTCGCCCCCGCGGTGGTCTTCGTGCTGGGGGGGCTCCTGGGCTGGTTCCTCCTTCCCGGCGAAACCGAGGGCGGACCCCGCTGGGCCCTGCGCTTCGCCGGCCTCCTGATTGCCCTCCTGCTCGCCGCCCTGCTCGGGATCCTGGGGGGCCTTCGCCGGCGGGTGGAACGGCTGACGGAAGCGAGGACCGCGGACCTCATGGAAGCCTTCCGACGTCACCAGATCCAGATCGAGAACATGCCCCTGGGGGTCATCGAATGGGACCAGGACTTCCGCATCCGAACCTGGAACCCTGCGGCGGAGCGGATCTTCGGCTACAGCGCCGAGGAGATCCTGGGCCATCGGGGGGACGGCTTCCTGAGGCCCGGCGGGGCGGGCGCTGAGGACCGGGCGGATATCCAGGACGCCCTCCTGCTGGGGGGGGGCGGCATGCGCAGCACCCACGAGAACCTCACCAAGCAGAACCTGCTCATCGTGTGCAATTGGTACAACACGCCCCTGCAGACCCCCGAGGGTGGCCTGCTGGGCGTCACTTCCATGGTGGAGGACGTCACGGAGCGCAAGCGCAGCGAGGAAGCCCTGCGCATGTCCCAGAAGCTGGAGAGCCTGGGCGTGCTGGCCGGGGGGATCGCCCACGACTTCAACAACCTGCTGACGGCCATCCAGGGCCACGCGGAGCTGGCCCTCCGGCGCATCACCCCCGAGCATCCCGTCTTCGACAACCTCAAGCGCATCGAGGCCACCGTGCACCGCGCCGGGGACCTGGCCCGCCAGATGCTCTCCTACAGCGGAAGGGCCAAGTTCACCGCCAAGCCCCTGGACCTCAACGGGGTGGTGAGGGACATGGCGGAACTGCTGAAGGTCTCCATTCCCAAGAAGGTCCAGCTCGCCACCAGCCTGCAGGCGGACCTGCCCCTGGTGGTCGGGGACGAGACCCAGATCCAGCAGGTCCTGATGAACCTGGTCACCAATGGGGCCGAGGCCATCGGCGAAAGGCCGGGCACCGTGGAGGTGCGGACCTCCCTGGTGAGCCTGGGGACCGGAGACCTGGAGGGTCTGGCCCTGAAGGACGGCATGACCCCGGGCCGCTTCCTGTGCATGGAGGTCCAGGACGACGGATGCGGCATCCCGCACGATACGCTGCCCCGCATCTTCGACCCCTTCTACAGCACCAAGTTCACGGGCCGGGGCCTGGGGCTATCGGCGGTGGCCGGCATCCTCCAAGGGCATCGCGGGGGCCTGGGCGTGGAGAGCCAGGAGGGGCGACCCACCGTCTTCCGGGTCTACCTCCCCGCCTCGGAGCTGCCCCGGGAAACGGGGGAGGAGGTGGCGCCCCCGGCCGTGGAGCCCGTGATCGGGACCGTCCTGGTGGTGGACGACGAGGGCATCGTGAGGGACCTGGCGGTCATGGCCCTCAAACCCATGGGCTACGAGGTGCTCACCGCCCAGGACGGCCAGGAGGCGGTGGAGGTCTACCAGTCCCGTCCCGGCCGCATCTCCGTGGTGCTCATGGACATGACCATGCCCCGCATGGACGGCCTCGAGGCCTTCCGCCTCATCCGCCAGATGGACCCCCGGGCCCGGGTGATCCTCAGCAGCGGCTATTCCGAGCAGGAGGCCTACTCGACAGCCCGGGAGCTGAACCCGGAGGGCTTCCTGCAGAAGCCCTACCGGATTCAGGAGCTGCTCCAGAAGATCCACGAGGCCGTGACGAGGGACGAGCCCTAAAGGGGGTGTTCAAGCCTGGAGGTAGACCTCCGAGCCACTCTGCTTGAACTTGTCGGCCATCTCCTCCATCCCCTGCTCCAGGGCCGCCTCTTCGCCCAGCCCGTGGGTTCGGGCGTAGTCGCGGACGTCCTGCGTGATGCTCATGGAGCAGAAGTGCGGCCCGCACATGGAGCAGAAGTGGGCGGCCTTGGCCCCCTCGGCCGGGAGGGTCTCGTCGTGGAACTCCCGGGCCGTATCGGGATCCAGGGCGAGGTTGAACTGGTCCTCCCAGCGGAACTCGAAGCGGGCCTTGGAGAGGGCGTCGTCCCGGAGCCGGGCGCCGGGATGGCCCTTGGCCAGGTCGGCGGCGTGGGCGGCGATCTTGTAGGTGATGACGCCGTCCTTCACGTCCTTGCGGTTGGGCAGGCCCAGGTGCTCCTTGGGGGTGACGTAGCAGAGCATGGCCGTGCCCATCCAGCCGATCATGGCCGCGCCGATGGCGCTCGTGATGTGGTCGTAGCCCGGCGCGATGTCCGTGGTGAGGGGGCCCAGCGTGTAGAAGGGGGCCTCGTGGCAGACCTCCAGCTGCTTCGTCATGTTCTCCTGGATGAGGTGCATGGGCACGTGGCCGGGGCCCTCGATCATGGTCTGCACGTCGTGCTTCCACGCGATTTTCGTGAGCTCCCCGAGGGTCTCCAGCTCGCCGAACTGGGCCGCGTCGTTGGCGTCGGCAATGCATCCCGGGCGAAGGCCGTCCCCCAGCGAGAAGCTCACGTCGTAGGCCTTCATGATCTCGCAGATCTCCTCGAAGTGCGTGTAGAGGAAGTTCTCCTT
>CAYSXG010000255.1:0-5189 GCA_964434895.1 uncultured Solibacteraceae bacterium
GGGAGATGCCGGCTTTCTGCACGAAGACTGCCTGCGAGGACACCGCCTCCACCCGCGGCGGCACCTATCCCTCAACCAAAGGAAGCTTCCCCTTTCCTGAGGGAGGCCGCTCCCATGGCGTGGCGTCAAATCCGTCATCCAGAGCCTCGAAGCGCACCCCCAGAACCCGCCCCTGACGGGAGGCCGTCTCCGCAAGGGCTTCCACCTCCTCAGGGGCCATGCGGCGGAGGGAGCCCAGAAAGGCCCACTGGTCCTGGAAGGGTTCCAAGTGCTCGTCCAGAAATAGGGTGTTCCCCTCCTTCCGGGGGCCCTGTTGGAGGGGGAGGGCGATGAGGTTCCCGAAGCCGCCCTGGGGCATCGTGTCCTGGTTGGGGAAAAGGCGGTCGTAGGAGGCCATGCCCAGCTCGTGGTGCCGGGACATGGTCTCCGTGAGCAGGAAACACCCCATCCTCCGGGCCGTCGCCGCTGGGATTGGAGCCGAAAAGAAGATCCATACATGGGCACCTTGGCCCGAACGCGACCGCTCCAGAGCCGCCGGAACCCCATGCTGGCGGCAGGTCTCCATGAAGGCATGGGCGTCCTGTTGCCAACCCTCCTTGTCAAAATCGGCGGCGAGGAACCAGCAGGTCTCATCCGGCAAAAGGGGGTAGACGCCGAGGGTGTGGCGCCCCTGGAGGTGATCCAACAAAGCCCGTTCCTCCTGGGGTAGGAAGGCCTGATGCGGACACTCCCCACACTTAACCCGGGGCTTATCGCAAAGGCCCGGCACCCATTCATTTGCGCAGGCTGGAGCGTAGCCCTTCCGGTTCTTCTTGGCGTTCACCCAAAGTCGGGGATAGACATCCTCCCGGCCCCTGAAGAGCTTCTGGAACAAGGCCACCTTTTCCGAGGAGGTGAGGGGTTCCGACATCGTCGGGGGCCGGGAGTCCGTCTCCACGAAGGTGGCCCCCATGGCCGTGCGAAGCTCCAGGACCCGTGCCCGCCGGGTTTCCACTTCCCGGAGCAGGGCCTCCAAGGCCGCCTCCTCCTCCGTTAGGCGGAGAGAGAGTTCATTCGATGTCGGTCCAGGCAGGTCGATCATGGGGAAGCGGTAGATGAAAGGTACTCCCCCGGGATCATCACGAACATCGCGCCCTAACGCCAGGCCGCTTGGGCAGGATCCCAGGTGCCGCCCTGGTCGCCAGAAAGGGCCGCGGCCACCATTGGCAGGATGAAGCGCTGCACCTGTTCCACGACCTCGGGATAACCCGGGACCACCAACCCCTTCGATTGGACATAGGCGTTCCAGATCCGCTCCAGGCGCGCGTCTTCGCCATAGGCCGGTTGAAGCGCCACGTAATCCAGCATCAGCGGGGTCCCTCGGTGCTCGGCGGTGATGGCCAGGGCTGCGGCGGTGCTTCCCAGGGTGAGGGCCAAGCTGGTCCTGGAGAGCACCCACAAGTCGAAGAGATCCTTCGCCCGAGTGTTCGCCAGGCCACGCACCAGCATGGTTTCCACCTTCTCGGCCAGTAGTGTCTCCATGGGATATCCCAGGATGGTCCCGCCCTCGAACCCTTCGAGTATGGGGCGGACTTCCACGGGCCTGGGGCCGGGCGTGACCGGGTCCCCGAAACTGAGATCCAGCTTGATAAAGTAGGTGTGCTTGTCCCCGAATCGGTAGGGAATCGTGAAGCGCCGGCACGGATAGCCCGACTCCTCCCGGATGTCCTCCGAGGTCATTTCCTCCGGCATGAACTCCAGGCGGTCCCCCAGGTCCAGCCGCAGGATGTCCGCAAGGGTGCTCTCAAGATCCTGGGCCGGGATGCGAAGGGCCAGGAAATCCAGATCCTCCGTGGGGCGGGTCCATTGCCCCATGAGCAGGTAGAGCAGGATCCCGCCCTTCAGCACCAAGCTGTCCCGGTGCGGGCTGGCGGCCACCCGCGCCAGGAACCGCTCCAGGATGAAGAGCACCTGGGCGTTCTGGACGCTTTGGCCGTCCACCCGCCGGTTGCGTAGGCGCTGGAGGACGCTGGTGGGGTTCTTGGGGTCGCGTTCCTTCTTCATGCTCATGCCAACAGGGCTTCCAGGTAGGTCCGCAGGGTGGAGCGAACTCGGCAGATGGTCTCCCACCGTATCAACTCATCCGGCGACCCACCTTGGCGAAGGAAGGTTTTCAGGGCCTCCAAGGCGACCTCGACCCCGACCTTGTCGCGGAATCGAATGGCGTCGCAAACCGTCTTGGCCTTTCCGTAGATCCGGACCCGCTGCCCTTCGATGCGGACGGACTCGATGCCGGCCTCGTAAGCGCGCGCTCCCAGGCGAATGAAGCGGGCAGGGAAGGTTAGGGTCGGCGCCCACGCCTCCCGCGGGATGGCAACCCAGGTCTCATTTGGGATGGTCGTCGTGAGGCCGTGGTAGGCCAGGGCCGAAATCAGGCAGATAACCCCATCCGGAACCGCCTGGCAGGCATCGACGAGATCCTGATGCATCCAGGCTTCGCGATCTGCCGGACGGTACACGCCTGCTCGGATTTTACGCAGGAGGCCCGCCTTCGCCATCCGGACGACGGCTCCACCTCGCCCCGACCGCTTGGCGATCGAGAGGCGGGTAACCTTCTTCCTTAGCTCAGGCAGAGGCTTTGCCACGAGTCATCGTCTCCTTTCCTACACTAAAAAAATAAGGTGTAGGATTCGATCCGTCCATAGATATTAAACAGCTTGTAGTTAATATTTGGTAGTGTGGATGTTTGCGCCATGGGCCAAGTGGACTCGGGGTTGGATTCTCCGGGATGTACGGCAAAGGCACTGGCCACCCAGAGGGTTCCGGTCCTTCGGCCCTCCTCCCTCTCCCTCCCGGGCCGGAGGCTTCGTGGTTCCGCCTTCGCCTCGGTGGATCCTGTAGCACCGGAGGAGGCTGTGCTACTTCGAAGCGGAAGGACGTGAAAGACTGAACCACCCCGAACAGGCCCCTGCACGACACGGATCCGCCCTGTAGCAAATTTGTAGCACAACGCAAAAGCGCCACTCGATGGAGTGGCGCTAAGTACTGCATTTATTGGTGGCTGGAGACGGACTCGAACCGTCGACCTAGGGATTATGAGACCCTCGCTCTAACCACCTGAGCTACCCAGCCGGAACGATCAGTCTAGCGTGGAGGCGCGGGGGCGTCCATGGAAGGTTTGGGAGTTCACCCCACTTCGATCTGGATCTCCTGGGCCATGGCTTGGGCTCGGGTGCGGGCTTCTTCCACGGTGCTGGCGGAGGCGATGGCGACGGCGAGACGGCGGTGGCCCTCGCAGCGGGGCTTGCCGAAGAGGCGCACCTGGCTTTCGGGGATGGCGAGGGCCTCCCCGAGGCCGTAGAAGCGGGGGACGCCCTGGCCGTGGCCCAGGAGGGGCACGCTGGCGCTGGGGCGCAGCAGCCGGATCTCGGGCACGGGCAGGCCCAGGATGGCCCGGACGTGGAGGGCGAATTCGCTGAGGTTCTGGCTGCCGAGGGTCACGAGGCCGGTGTCGTGGGGGCGGGGGCTCACCTCGCTGAAGAGGACCTCGTCCTTCCGGACGAAGAGCTCGACGCCGAAGAGGCCGTGGCCCCCGAGGGCCTCGACGACGGTGCGGGCGATCTCCTGGGCCCGCTCCCAGGCCGCGGGGGCCATGGGGGTGGGCTGCCAGGATTCCCGGTAGTCCCCGTCGATCTGCACGTGGCCGATGGGGGGGCAGCACTGGATCCCGTTCACGGCGCTGACGGTGAGGCAGGTGATCTCGTAGTCGAAGCGCACGAAGCCTTCCACGATGCAGCGGCCTCCCCCGGCGCGCCCGCCCTCCTGGGCGTGGTTCCAGGCCTGGGCCAGGGCCTCCTCCGAGCGCAGGAGGCTCTGGCCCTTGCCGCTGCTGGACATCAGGGGCTTAAGTACGCAGGGCAGGCCCAGCTCCTGGACCGCGGCCCGGAATTCCTCCTCCGTGGCGACGAAGCGGTAGGGGCTGGTGGGCAGGCCCAGTTCCTCCGCTGCCAGGCGCCGGATGCCTTCGCGGTTCATGGTGAGGCGCGCGGCCCGGGCCGTGGGCGCCACCCGAAGGCCCTGGGCCTCCAGCTCCACCAGCACGTCGGTGGCGATGGCCTCCAGCTCGGGCACCACCAGGTGGGGGCGCTCCTCGGCGAGGATCCGGCGCAGTGCCTCCCCGTCCAGCATGGACAGGACGTGGCTGCGGTGGGCCACCTGCATGGCGGGGGCGTGGTCGTAGCGATCGCAGGCGATCACCTCGCAGCCCAGGCGCTGCAGCTCGATGGCCACCTCCTTGCCGAGCTCGCCGGAGCCCAGCAGGAGCACCCGCCGGGCCGAGGGGGAGAGGGGGGTGCCGAGGCTGGTCATGCTCAGGCGGCCTTCCGCTTGGCGGGGCCCTTCTTCTTGGCCGGGGCCTTGGACCCGGCCTTGAGCTCCTGGGCGTCGTTGATGACCACGGGGGTTGCGGGGACGTCCGTCATGGGGCCCATGGGGCCGCTCTGGGCGTGGGTGGGTACGGCCTTGATCTTGTCCACGGTGTCCATGCCCTCCACCACCCGGCCGAAGACGCAGTAGCCCCAGCCGCGTGGGTCCTTGCTGCGGTGGTCCAGGAAGGGGTTGTCCACGGTGTTCACGAAGAATTGGGCCGAGGCGCTGTGGGGGTCCGGAGTCCGGGCCATGGCCACCGTGCCCCGGGTGTTGTGGAGCCCCTTGGCCAGCGCGAGGTCCGCCTCGTTCTCCACGTGGTCCGGCGTCGCCTTTTCGCTGAGGTCCGGGAGGTGGCCGCCCCCTTGGATCATGAAGGTGGGGATCACCCGATGGAAGGTCGTGCCCTTGTAGTGCCCGCTCCGGACGTACTTCAGGAAATTCGCCACGGTCTTGGGGGCCGCCTCGGGCTCCAGCTCCAACGTGAAGGTGCCCTGGGTGGTGGTGAACTTCACTCGGGGCTTGGGGGCCTGGGCCGCCAGGGGCAGGGCGAGGAGGAGGGCCAGAAGGGCAGGGCGCATGGGGGCTCCGGGAAGGTGGGGGACTCGTGGTGGCCCCTGTGGGGTTCGAACCCACGACCAAGCGCTTATGAGGCGCCAGCTCTGACCGCTGAGCTAAGGGGCCGCTTCCATGGTAGTCCAGGGGCCTCGGTTCGGGGGCGCGCATTTACCTCTCGGCCTTACGCTTGGGTCCTTCGGAGCTGATATTTGCAGGTAGTGTCCGTG
>CAYSXG010000256.1:0-5172 GCA_964434895.1 uncultured Solibacteraceae bacterium
CCCGCCGCCACCGGCACCTACACCGTGAAGGCCCTGGCCTCGGACGGCACGACCGCCGGGACGGCCACGGTCACCGTGACCCCCATGATCTGGTTCTCCAGCACCGTGGCGGCCCAGAACCTCACGGTGGGCGTGCCCACCAGCCTGGTCCTGCCCGTGGCCTCGGACGCCAACGGCGGAACCATCACCTACGCCGTGACCGGGCTGCCGGCAGGGCTGAGCTTTGCGCCCGCCACGCGGACCCTCAGCGGCAAGGCCAGCGCCTCCGGCCCCTTCTCCGCCACCTATACGGCCACGGATACGAACGGCGGCGCCACCGCCAGCCTGACCCTCTCCCTCAGCGTGGCGGCCAACAACGTGCCCGTCTTCAGCGCCGGGGTCCCGGACCAGAGCCTGGCGGTGGGCGCCCCCTTCAGCCTGACCCTGTCCGCGGCCACGGACGCGGATGGAGGGGCCCTCGCCTATGCCCTGACGGGCCTGCCGCCGGGACTGAGCTTCAGCTCCTCCACCCGGGTGCTATCCGGGACCCCGCCCGTCGCGGCGGCCGGAATCTGGACGGCGACCTACACCGTCACGGACGCCAAGGGGGCCCCGACGAGCCAGGTCTTCCTCCTCAACGTGGCGCCGAATAATCCGCCCATATTTTCCGTGGGTTCCGTCCCCACCCTGAACGTAGCCGCCAGTCAGTCCTTCATGTGGCCCCTGCCGGCCGCCACGGACGCCGATCAGGAGCCGTTGACCTACAGCTTTCCCAATGCGGGCAATTATCCGGGGAACCTGGACTCGGTTTTCTTAAACGCTTCCACCCTGAAGGTCTACGGTTCCATCTCCACCGCCGGAATCTACGTCCTGAACTTCCAGGCCATGGATCCCAAGGGGGCCGCGACGGTCATCCCTTTCACCGTCAACGTCACCGCCGCCAACCCCCTGAGCTTTGGAAGCGCCACCTTTCCTGTTCCCGCCCTGAAGGTGGGCACCCCCATGACGCCCCTGGTGCTGCCCGCGGCCACGGATGCCGGGGGGCAGGCCATCACCTACGCCCTGCTGGGCCTGCCCGAAGGGCTGTCCTTCGACGCCCCCACGCGGACCGTCAGCGGCACGCCGGCCCTGACGGGCAACTACGCCCCCACCGAAACCGCCAGCGTACCTCGGGGCTACCAGGCCACCCTGGGGGACCGTTGGACCGTGGCGGAGGCCACCACCAAGCCCCCGGCCTTCCAGGACGCGCTGCCCGTGACCTATTCCTTTGCGGCGGGTACCCCTTTGGCCCCCCAAACCTGGCCCGCGGCCACGGATCCCAACACCGGCAACACGTCCCTCACCTACACGGTGAACGGAACGCTTCCGCCGGGCCTGAGCTTCGACCCCTCCACGCGGACCCTGTCGGGCACGCCCACCACCGGAGGCAATTACCCCATCACCTACCAGGTGACGGACTCCTTCGGCCAAAGCGCCAGCCAGCAGACCACCCTCCTGGTGGCCCAGGACCCCCCTTCCATCACCTTCTCGGCTTCGAGCACCAGCCTGAATGCGGGCCAAAGCAGCACCCTGTCCTGGACCGCGCCGGGGGCCACCGCCGTCGCCCTGAGCCCCAACCCCTCCGGCGCGCCCCTGTGGCCCAGCGGCAACCTCGTGGTGACCCCCACCGCAAGCACCGCCTACGTGCTCACGGCCAGCAACGGGGCGGGAAGCTCCACCTTCATGCTGGTCATCAACGTGGCGGGCACGACCCCCACGGGCCTCGGCAGCACGGCGGCGAGCCTGCCTCCGCCCAGCCCCGCCTCCTTCACCACCGCCCAGTTCGAGGAGGCCCTGGGCTACGAATGGAGCGACGGAAGCTCCACGGGGGCCTCCGCGGCCACGCGATCCTTCACGGGCCTCATCACGGCCGCGGACGTCAACCGCCAGCTCCTCGGAAACCTGGCGGGCCTCACCACCGCCTCCGCCAAGGACAGGGCCCTGCGCAGCCACTACGACTACGGCTACGACCGCATGGGCCAGCTCCTCATGGCCAACGGGGCCTTCTACAACGATGCGTGCAGCGCCGCCGCCTGGACGGACCAAAGCTGGTACACCTACGACGCCCACGGCAATCGCCTGACCCACAACACCCGGGAGGAGAACCCCGCCAGCCCGGCCCCCATCCGGACCTACACCTATTGGACCCAAGGCACCAAGGGCTGGGACAGCAACCGGCTCCTGAACGTCACCGATAGCACGGGAACCCCCCTGGCCTTCGATTACGACGTCAACGGGGCCGTCACCCAGATCACCCGCGGAGGCCTGGCCCAGACCCTCAGCTACGACGATCCGCGCTTCATGCGCCTGCCCACCCACCTGGAGCGCAGCACCGCCGACGGGCGCACGGTGATCTCGGACCTGGCCTACGATATGAGCGGCACCCGGGTCTTCAAGCGCGACCAGGTGAACCAGGCTGCCGGGACCAATGCCCTGGTCTCCGATCGCTCCACCTACTACCTGGCCAACGGCACCGAGGTGCTGATGGAGGTGGAATCCAGGGGGAGCACCGGCGTCGCGGCGCCGGACCGCTATTCCGCCTACGTGTTCGGGGCCGGGAACCGCCTGGCCCGCCTCAGCTGGGATACGGACGGGCGCCCCGCCGGCGCCGGTCTCCTGCCCCTCGCCCTGGCCAACGGCAGCTTCGCGGCCGGAACCCAGGGCTGGGCCGCCTCCAATGCCGGCAGCTCCACCGTCACGGACGCCGCGTTGGCCAGCCCCGTGCTCCAGCTGACCCGAGGGGCCCTCACGGCGCCCAGCTTTGTTGAGCAAAGCCTGGGCACCTTCAAGAAGGGGGACGTGATCGAGCTGAGCGCCCTGGTGAAGAGCGAAAGCGGTGCCTCCGCCATGCTCGGCCTCTTTCAGCCGGCCGTGGCCGGGGACCCCGCGCCCCGCACCGGGGCCGGGGCCCTGCGCATCGGACGCGACGTGGGCCAGAACAGCGCCCTCTACCGTTTCCTCGGCTCCGTGAACGCCGGGGATACGGTGACGGCCACCGTGTACTTCAAGGCCCCCGCGGGCACCAGCGGCCAGCTCTACGTGGGCAACACCCAGATCGCCGGCTGCACCATCAAGGCCTCGGCCAGCCTTCCGGGCAATGGCGCCTGGCAGCCCCTCAGCGTCACGGTCACGAACAACTCCGGCGCGGCGGGCGCCGTGCCGGCCACCGTGGGGCCCCTGGAACTGTGGGTCTACCTCTACGGCGACACCACCACCGCCAACGCCGATACGCGGGTGGTCTACGACGATCTGGCCGTGACCAGCGCCCAAAGCGGGGCGCTCCTGAACGAGGGCTTCGAAGCCGGCCTGCGCCTTTCCAACGGCCTGCGGGACTCCCAGGGATGGGTGGCCCAGGGGCAGAACGCGGAATGGCTGACGGCCGCCGGCGCCACGCAGCTGGCCCCGGCCATGGGGGGCTCCTGGAATGCCTCCACGGCCCCCATCAAGCTCCGCCGCACCATGCCCGCCGACGGCGAGCTGCGGGCCCAGCTGCTGGACGGGGCCGTGGCTTCGAATCTCCGGAGCTGGTTCGAGAATGTCCAGGCCGGCGCCACGCCGGCCCCCGGGGCCCCCACGGGCCGCGCGAACCTGTGGCCGGATCCGGGCTTCGAGGGAGTGCTCCAACCCGCGACGGGGGTGGTCCTCACGGCCAACGCCTCCCAGCAGTCCCCGACCCTGGAAGCCGAGGGCACGAACCGCGAGGGGCTCAAGGTTCTCAAGCTCCCCCCCGGGGCCACCTACAAGCGAACGGTGCCGGGCCTCACCTATGGCAAGACCTACGCCTTCAGCGTCTGGAAAAAGGTGGGCGACGGGGGGACCTGGACCCGGGAGATCCGCACCACGGGCCTCAACCCCGGCACCCTGGGCAACTGCGCCGTCATCCTGCCGAGCGCATCGGACCAGGCCCTGGGCCAGCCCATCTACTACGACCAGGCGGAATTCCAGGAGTACAACGCGGGCGACCCCATCCCCGAGGCGTGGATCCCGGAAAACCGCCTGGGCCGCGTGGACTGGTTCCTGACGGACCATCTGGGATCCACGAAACTCCTCATCGATCAGAACGGGCAACCGAGGTTCACCGGGGATGACGACCCCTTCGGCCTCAACCTGCGCAGCTTCGGCGATAAGGACAGCCACCGCTACACCGGGCAGATCCTGGACGAGGAGCAGGGGCTGTACTACTACGGAGCAAGGTACTACTTGCCGGAGGTTGGGAGATTCGTGAGTGGGGACCCAAGTAGGCAATATGAAAGTTTATATAGCTACGTTGGGAACTCCCCTGTCATGCGCGTTGACCCGGATGGGAAGTGGGGCGAGGAAGGGCACTATTGGATCCCATATGCCATTGCACTTGCTGTTGGTTTTTCAAATGAACAAGCGAGCAGGCTTGCTGCAGCTAGCTGGGCTCCGGATACGGATTCTCGGAATGCGATGAGTCGTCCTTCTTTAAAACTACCATTTATAAATCAAAGAGAAACTCACGTGTTGACTGGAGGAGATGCTCTAAAGGTTCAAGAAGCTGCATTGATTGATTTTAAAATGGCAATTGATAATAGCGATGGTTTGAGGCACTTTGATTCATCGCAGGAAAATGCAACCCATCGCTTCGGAGACGCATATGCACATGAGGAGCCCAAAGGTGGGTTGATGTATATATTCCCCTTGGGTCATCTGTTTGATTCTTTGTTTGGACCTGACCCTGATGATCCGCATGTACATCGTAATAACTTTATTAAATATGCCTCCAGAATGTACGATGTATTAGCGGAAGCAAGCTTAGAGTCAGGAAATAAAATTACAATGTATAAACCTCAATTTATGAAAGAGGTTGATAAATGTAGCCTTAAACCCTCGAAGGATGAAGTCAAGTCATGTCTTGTAAATTTGACATGGGATCTGAATATTAATACAGAGCACCCGAAACCGATTGAACCAAGGCCTGACTATCCAATGCTTGCCAAATAAAGGTCCTGGGCCTTTCCCCCATGCGCTTCGCTGAACACGCCCTTCTCCGTGGCTGGATCCAAATGGCGGATCTGGATCGGGCCCTGCTCGTGCAGGGCCAGACGGGGGCGCGCATCGGCACCCTGCCGGTGCGCATGGGGGTCCTTTCCCGTCCCCCGCGCCTGTGGGTCCTGGTCCCGGTGCCGGGCC
>CAYSXG010000257.1:0-5165 GCA_964434895.1 uncultured Solibacteraceae bacterium
CTGCCCGCCGGCGAGCGCGCCGTGAGCCTAACGCCAGCCGCCGCCCTGGCCCTCAACGTCCAGGGCGCCGGCGCGCTGCTCATCGCCGCCCTCGGCCGCCGGTTTTTTGGTGCGGACCACCGGGCCGAGAGCCACCGAGCTCTTGAGATCTATCAACGCCTCCTGCAGCAATCTCCCTTCAAGGACCTGGTACTCCAAAACATCGCCCAGTGCTACACGGACATCGGCCTGTACGAGGTCACGCGGGGGGAGACCGGCACCGCCCGCCACCTCGACGAAGCCATACGGCACTACCGCCTGTCCTTGGATCTGAACCCCGGCCCCTATGCCTGGTACTCCATGGGTACCCCCTACAAATGGCGGGGCCTGCTGGCCGCCTTCCAAGGCGAGGACCCGCTCCCCTCCTACGACCGGGCCGTCGAAGCCTACCGCCGCGCCCTCCAGTCCCGTCCCAAGCATGCCGAGGGCTGGGGGCGTCTGGCCGACCTGCTGCTGCTCCGAGCCGAGCACAAGCTCCTTCGGGGGACCGATCCCTCCTTGGATCTCGAGGAGGCGGCCCAGGCCTCCCGCTCCAGCATCGAATTTTGGCCCAGCGGCTACATCGGCCACATGAATCTCGGGGAAGCCATGGTCCTGAAGGCCCGATGGGCCCTTTCCCAGGGCCGCTCCCCCGAGGGGGAGCTGAAGCTGGGCCGCGAGGAACTGCTCCTGGCCCTCCAGTACCACCCGGCGGACCCCGAGGCCACCCGCGACCTGGGCTTGCTCGCCCGAGAGCAGCTGCGGTGGGCGCTGCGCGATGGAAAACCGTGGGGGCCGCCCTTGGCGGAGGGGTTGGTCCAGGTCCGCCGCACGTTGGAACGGAATCCCCACCACGCCCAGGCCCACCTGCTCCAAGCCGAGCTGCTGCTGCTGGCCGCGCAAGCCGGCGGACCCCAGGCGGCGCAGCGCCGCAGGGAGGCCCGGCGGGCGCTGGACCAGGCGGAGGCCCTGAACAAGAACCTGCACCGGGACGTCGAGCGTCTCCGGCGGGAGGCGGTGGAAGCTCAAGAAGCCGGAACCAGGGCCTCCGGCCCGGAGCCCTCCCTGTAGAACTCCTCCCGGGCCCGCACGAAGAACCACTTGTCCTCCACGTGGAGCCGGGGCCTCATCCCGAGCCGCAGGGCCATCCGCAGGCCTTCGGCGTTCTCCTCGTCCACCAGGGCCCCGACGCCGGGGGCCTCCGTATGGTCGAGGACCGCTTGCATGAGGGCCCGCGCGGCCTCCACGGCAAAACCCCGCAAACGATGGGCGGGGGCGACCCCGTAGAGAAGGGCCGGCCAGCCCCGCAGCGGGGAGCGGGCCCAGCACCCGAGCACCCCCACGTCCTCCCCGGTGGACCGCTCCACCATCATCAGGAAGCAGAACTCCCGCTTCCCGAGTTCCAGGGCTCTTTCGTAGTCCCGTTCCGGCAGCGTCGGGTCCCACTCCAGGCACTCCGTGAGGCCCCAGGCGGGCATGTGTTCGTAGACCCGGTGCAGGAGCTCCCCCTCCACCAGCCGCAGGTCCAGCCGTCGGTGCGCAGGGGCAGGAAGGGGCGCAGCCCGGAGGCCAGGGTCCGGAACAGGTTCGGCCTCAGCACAAGGCCTCGGAGGGGGTGAAGGATCGGGTTGGGAGGCAGGGTTCGGGAATCATCTCTGGAAATGGGACCCCGGAAAGGCCCCCTAGGTTGAGCGACCCCCTAAAGAAAGGGGGCAGGGGGCTTCGGCCTTTCCATCCGGGGGGCGGTTTGGAGGATCATCGGGGATCGGCATCACGGGTGCGGCTCCTGGACCGGGCCTTCGGCAAAATAATTTGTATACAGAATAGTTACTCATGAAAACAAAAAAGACCCCCTCCCCTCCCATCGACCCCATCCACGAGGCCATGCAGGATCTCCGGCGCCTGGTCCGGGCCATCGAGGGCTATTCCCGCTCGGTGGAGAACCGCTTCGGCCTCACGGGCCCGCAGCTCTGGGCCTTGTGGGAACTGGGGCGCGCCTCCCCCCTCTCCCTCAAGGAGCTGGCCGAGCGCATGCACCTGAGTTCCAGCACCCTGGTGGGAGTCATCGACCGCCTCGTCGCCAAGGGCCTGGTCACCCGCGAGCAGGACTCCGGGGATCGGCGTCGGATCCGCCTCGGCCTCACCCCGGCCGGGACGAGCCTTTGGAAGGAGGCCCCCCACCCGGCCCAGGGCCAGCTCATCGAGGGGCTCCGCACCCTCGAGCCCGCCCAAATGGGGGAGCTGGGCCGCAGCCTCAAGATCCTGGTGCGGGCCATGGAGGCCGAAGGCATGGAGGCCAGGTTCTTCTTTTCCGAGGAATGAGGTCGCCGTTCAACCCCGCCCCTAAGCAATTCGCCCCGGCCTTCCGGCAATCGATCCTCGGGGGCCCACCGAGCCACGGGAAAGACGTACTCCTGTCTACGGTTCCGCGGTGGAACCGCACCTCAGGAGCAGCCCATGTGGAAACGCGCCCTTCCCCTTCTTTTCAGCGGCCTGGCCCTTTGCGCCCAGCCCGGCCCCCACGGCCACGGCCCCTTCCTCCCCCCCTTCGAGGCCCTGAACCTCTCGGAGAGCCAGAAGTCCTCCATCCACCAGATCCTCGCCCGCCATCACGAAGCCCTAAAAGCCAAGGGGGAGGTGGCCCGGAACGCGCACCGGGCCCTCGTGGACGGGATCACGACCCCCGCCACCCCGGAGGCCGACCTGAAGGCCCTCCACGAGGCCGCCGCCTCCGCGGGCTTTGAAGTGGCGAAGGAGTTCCGGGCCATCGTGCTCGAGGTGGACCCCCTCCTCAGCCCCGAGCAGCGCGCCAAGGCCCAGGAGTTGAAAGCCACCTTCCGGACCCACCTGGATCACGTCCACCGTCTCGTCCTGGGGGATTAGGCTAAGGCATGACCTCCGACCAGGTGCTGGGCGCCGCCCGGCGGCGGCTACGCCCCTCCCGATGGGGGGCACTGGCCCTGTTCCTGGGTCTGGCGCTCCTGCTCCGCCTGAGCCTGGGCACGCTTTGGGTGCCCTTCGATCCCCGCCTCGCGGTGGCGGCCACCTCGCTGCTGGCCGGGGCCTACCTCCTGGGCCCCATGGCCTGGCAATGGACCGGAAACGAGGATCCGCGGGCGGGCCTGCTTCGGGGCTCGGTCCAGGCCATCCTCTGGAACCTTTTCTGGCTCTTCCTGGTGGCCCACATCGTGGTGCTCCTCCTGCACCCCCAGGGGGCCCCGCCCCCCCGGCCACCGGGCCCCCGACCCCCGCACTGGACGCCCATCGTCTTCCTCCACCTGCCCCTGGCCTTCCTGACCGGCTGGTTCGTGGCGGAAAAGGAGGCCGCCGAACTCGAGAGGGCCGCGTCGGAAACCGCGCGGCGCGCCTCGGAGGACGCGGCGCGGGAGGCCCGGATCCTGGCCCTGCAGGCCCAACTGGATCCCCACGTCCTCTACAACGCCCTCGGGGGCATGGCGGAGCTGGTGCACCGCTCCCCCCGGGAGGCCGAGGAGGCCCTCCTGGACCTGGCGGACCTCTACCGGACCCTCGGCTCCCTGGGCCGCCACGCCTCCATCCCCCTCCGGGAAGAAAGGGCCCTGCTGGAGCAGTACCTCGCCATCGAGGGGCTCCGACTGGGCCCGCGCCTTCAGGTGGAGTGGACCTGGGCGCCGGGCCTGGAGGATTTCCCGGTCCCTCCCCTCCTCCTCCAGCCCCTGGCGGAGAACGCCATCAAGCACGGCCTCGCCCCTTCGGAGTCCGGGGGATGCCTGCGCCTTTCGGCGGCCCTCGAGGGGAAGGAGCTGAGGCTGGAGGTGGAGAACACCGGCCTTCCCCTGGAAACGAAGGAGGAAGGCACGGGCCTGGCCAACCTGCGCGCCCGCCTCCGGCTGGCGGGGAAGGGGGCCCGCCTCAGCCTGGAGCGACGGGGGGAGTGGACCGTCGCGGAGCTGCGCCTTCCCTTGGAGGAGCCCTGATGGGGCCCCTGCGGGTGGCCGTGGCCGAGGACGAGCCCCTCAACCGGGCCCGCCTGGTGCGCCTGCTGGAGGAGGCCGGCTGCCAGGTGGTCGGCGCCTTCGAAAGGGGAACGGCCCTGCGGACCTGGCTCGAAACGGCCCCACCCCCGGACGCCCTCTTCCTCGATATCCGGATGCCCGGCCCCAGCGGCCTGGACCTCGCGGCCGAACTCCCTCATCCGACGCCCGTGGTCTTCGTCACCGCCTTCGCCGAGCACGCGGTGCAGGCCTTCGAGGCCGCCGCCGTCGACTACCTGCTGAAGCCCGTGCGGGCCGACCGCCTGGCCCGCTGCCTGGATCGGCTGCGTCGGCGCCGCCAGGAACCCTCTCCCGCGGCCCGAAGGCCCGCCCGCTACCCCGTGCGGGCCGGGGAGGGCCTCCTCTTTCTGGACCTGGCCCGCACCACCCATTTCGAGGTGGAGGACGAGATCGTCTACGCCTTCGCCGGGGCCCGCTTCCAGACGCTGTGGAAGGCCCTGGCGGAGGTGGAGTCCGCCTTCCCGGAGGCGGGCCTCCTGCGCATCCATCGCCACCTCCTCCTGCGCCCCGAGGCGGTGCTGGGCCTCCGTCCCTCCTCGGGGGGCCGGGTCTGGGTGAGCCTGCCCGGCGGGCTGGAACTCGAGGCCAGCCGCCCCATGACGCCCAAGCTCAAGGCCCGCCTGGGCGTGGACTGACCCCAGACCCGGGCGAGTCTGGTGGCATGATGGGCCCATGCTCCCCAGCCTCCTCGCTCTCGCCTGCCTCTTCGGCACCCCCGAAGCCCCCACCCCCACCCACGCCGCCCTGGCCTCCGCGGAGCGGGCCTTCGCCCGCATGGCCGCGGAAAAGGGCACCCACGCCGCCTTCCTCGCCTATCTGGCCTCGGACTCCGTCATCCTCACGCCCCGCCCCGCGCCGGGCCGATCCCAACACGAAGGGAAGGCCGAGGACGGCAGCCGCCTGGTCTGGCGGCCCACCCGGATGGAGCTAGCCTCCAGCGGGGATCTGGGCTGGAGCACTGGTCCCTTCACCTGGGCCGCCGCCGGGGATTCGGAGCCCCGGGTCCACGGCCACTTCTTTTCCCTCTGGCGCCGCCAGGCCGACGGCTCTTTCAAAGTGATCCTCGACGGGGGCATCCCCCACCCCAAGCCCGCGGGGGAGGCCCCCGAACTC
>CAYSXG010000258.1:0-5160 GCA_964434895.1 uncultured Solibacteraceae bacterium
GGGGTGTCCAGGCTCACGGTGACGCGTCGCAGCCCCGCCTCCCGGAGGGGGGCCGCGGCCTGCTTCAGGAGGGCGCCGTTGGTGGTGAGGGCCAGGTCCTCCACGCCCGGGACCCCGGCCAGGCGGGCGACCAGGCGCGGCAGGTCCCGCCGGAGCAGGGGCTCGCCCCCGGTCAGCCGCAGCTTGCGCACCCCCAGGCCCACGAAGACGCGGGTCACCCGCTCCAGTTCTTCGAAGCTCAGCAGCTCCGTCCGGGGCAGGAAGGGGTGGTCGGGACCGAAGACCTCCCGGGGCATGCAGTAGCTGCAGCGAAAGTTGCAGCGGTCGGTCACCGAAAGGCGCAGGGCCTTCAAGGGTCGCTGGTTCCGGTCCCGAATCGGCATCACGAGCGTGCACCTGCGCGTCATCGAAGGGCGCACCGCGCGCACTCCGCGAAGACCAGCATAGGTCCTTCGGGCGAGACGGGATCCGTGATCCAGGGCAAAATGAGGGTTTGCCTGGATCCGCCATGTCCTTCCTCTCGAAAATCTTTTCCCGGGCCCCCAAGGCGGCCCTCCCCACCCTGGAGGCTTTGCTGGAGGCTCGGGGCTTGGCCCCGGACCTCCCGGGACTGCCTGGGCTGGGGCCGGACTTCGAGCACCTGGACTCCCCGGAGGAACGGGAGGCCTGGGTGGACGCGTTGAAGGCCCTGCACGAGGCGGGAGCGGAATTGCCGGGCCCCTGGACCGAGGTGCTGGACCAGCTGCAGGCGGAACTGGTGCCTATCTGGCAGGCGGAGCGGGAGGGCAGCTTCCACCGCCCCGTGGCGGAAGGGGTCACCCGGCGCTTCCGGGTGGGTCTCCGGGTCGTTCGGCCCGCGGACCTGGTGCTCTGGCACGTGGATCGGGAGGAGGTGGTGGAGCGGGCCACGGACGCCCTCCGCGAAGCCTCCCAGGGGAGCGGCTTCGAGCGACTCCCTTCGGGCATCTACCGGGCCGTCTACGCCGATGGCCAGGCCGCCGCCCGCCTTCTTCTGCCCGAGCTCTGGTGCAACCTCTTCCCGGGCCAGAACACCTTCGTCACCGTGCCGAGGCAGGACACGCTCCTCGTGGCCCCCCAGGTGCTCCTTCCCAAGCTGGTGGAAAGCACGCAGCAGGCGCTGCGAAGCCCCGGGGGGCTCCGGGTGGCCGGGACCCTGCTCCAGTGGGTGAACGGCCAGCTGACCCCCGCCAACCTCCAGGACCCCCACCCCATGGCCCAGGCCCAACGGGAATTCCGGCAGATGGACCTGCTGGAGGCCTACGCCGCCCAGGCCCAGGACCTGCCCCCTTCCTTGGGGCTCCCGGCACCGGTGGGGCTGCTCACCACCCAACAGGGCCGCACCTACACCATGGCCACCTGGACGGCCGGCGCGCCGGTCCTGCTGCCCGAGGCGGACCTTCTGGCCTTCCTCGGCCCCGAGCAGGAGCCCCTGGGCATCTACCAGCGCCAGACCCTGCCCCGGATCCCCGAGCTCCGGGGGGAGCCCGTGGAGATCTGGGGCCCCCGTCGGACCCGCTACGTAGGCTTTCCCAGCGCCGAGCAGCTCGAACGCCTGGAGGTTCTGGTGAACGCCGAGCAGATGCGGGCCATGATGCCCAAGCGGCAGTCCCCGACGCCGGCGCCCGCCCAGCCCGCCGCGCCGCCCTCCCGTCCCCCCCACCTCCACGGCGTGTCCCTGGGCGTTCAGGACGGGGACTGACCGCATTCGCGGGACCCTCTTTCCCTTCCTAAGGCGGGGCAACTCCGGTACGGTTCCAGGGGAAATCCCCCAGCGCCCCCGAGGTCCCATGGCTCCCCAGGCCCTTACCCTCCTCCTCGCGGCCGGCCCCCTGCTGGCCGCCGAAGGCGGCCAGACCCCGCCCCCGGTTCCGAATCCGGTGGAGGAGCCCCGTGAAGTGGACACGGTGACGAGCCTGGCGGCAGAGGCGCGCTCCGTGGATCGGACGAGTACGCCGGGGCGGGTGAAGGTCTACGATTCCAACGACATCATCGCTTCCGGCGCCCGCACCCTCGGGGAATTCCTCGGCTACGTGATTCCGGGCCAGGCCCAGAGCAGCGGGCAACCGGGCATGATCTCCAACCCCTACCAGGGTGGGGCCCGTCCCCAGGATACGCAGGTCCTGCTCGACGGCCTTCCCCTGGCGGACGCCACCGCCATCGGCCTCGACCTCAACAAGATCCCCCTCGCGGGCATCGACCGCATCGAGGTGCTCGAGGGGGCCCTCTCCTCCCGTTTCGGCAGCCACGCCATGGGGGGCGTGGTGGCCCTCTACAGCGCCGGCACCACCGGCGCGGGTTCCCACGGGGAACTGGCCACGGGGGGGGGCGGGGACGGCCGGCGGGCGGGCGTCCTGCCCGCCTTCGGCTGGGAGGGCGGGTGGTTCCGGGTCGGCAGCGTCTACTACGAGGACAAGCCCTCCACCGAAACCAACAACGCCTTCCGGCAGGGCAGCGTCTTCGGCGGCTTCGGCCAGAAGCTCACGGAGGCCCTGGGCCTGAACTTCACCTACCGCAACTTCTACCAGGTGGTGCCCAACCCCTTCGCGGTGGCGACCCCCCTCCAGCGCGTCTACGATCCGGACCGCCGCTCGGAGCTGCACGGGAACCAGGGAGTCCTGGGGCTCACGATGAAGCTGGCCCCCGGCCTCGACGGGGACCTCCACGTGGGCCTGCTGGACATGCGGCGGGTGGAGCCCAACGACGACGCCGTCGACGGCCGGGACCACTTCGAGACCCAGCGGCTCCAATTCGGCGCGGGCCTTCACTGGAGCCCGGCGCCCCGGTGGGGCCTCAGTTTCGGCCTCGAAGCCCAGGAGGAGAAGGCCACCCTGCCCGGCCTCCTGACGGGGGAGGACCGGGGACGGGGACGCTCCTGGGCCTTGGGCCTCGAGGCCCGCTTCGACCTGACCCCCACCTTCCGGCTCGTGGGGGACCTGAGGCAGGAATCCGTGCGCCAGCGCTTCAGCGGCGCCGATGGCCGCACGGTGGAGGGCAACACCGATTCCCAGTTCACGTTCCGTATGGGGGCCAATCAGAAGCTGCCCTGGGGCTTCCGCCTTTACGCCGGCGGGGGGACCGGCTTCAATTCCCCCCTGCTGGTGCAGACGGTGGAGAACGCCCGGGGGGGCTACGGCAGCCTCCAGAACGAGCGGAGCCAGTTCGCCCAGGTGGGGTTGGGCTGGGAGATGGGTCGACTCGCCTTCCGGCTGGAGGCCTCACGGACCCGCTACGATCACCTGATCTACGCCCAGACCTCCGACCTGCCCGGCGCCAAGGCCCCTGCCGGCGGAGACCCATCCCTCCCCGGCTGTAATGGCAGCGGGGACACCGTGACCCTCCTGGGCTACGCCAATGGCCAGGCCTTCCGGGTCCAGGGCCTCGAAGCCAACCTGGGCTACCGCACGGCCTGGCGCCTGCCCGTGGGCTTCGACGCCTTCGTCCGGAACCAGGAGGCCCGGGACCTCAACGTCCCCGCCGGCCAGGAGTTCAGCACGACGGCGGTGCAGAACCGCCCCTTCACCGTCCACGGCCTGAGGACCTACGTGGCCGGCGTGAAGGTGCGGGTGGAGACCCGCTGGAACCGCGTGGGGCGCCGCTACGAATCCGTCCACACCTTTGCGTGCAGCGACCTGGCCCCCCTGGTGACCCCCACCTACGTCACCTACGACGATCTCTCGGTGACCACTACCTACACCTACAGCCGCTTCTTCCAGGTGATCCTCCGGGGGGAGCACCTGGCCCAGAAGAACATCAGCATCACGGACTGGCAGGGACGGAAGACGGATCTCCAGAACAACGCCGCGCTGGTCTACGGCATCCCCGCCCCCAAGCCCACGGCCACCCTGGAGATGCGCTTCAGGTACTGAACGCTCAGGGGAACTTCCCGGAGGTGGGGGTGCCGGTGCCGGCCACGAAGGCCTGGCCGCTGAGGAGCACGACCATCCGGCCCGTGGTCCCGTCCACTAAGGGGATCGTGGCGGGGTTGATGGGGAAACCCTGGTCCCCCATGGCGTAGCTGTCCGTGACGGGGTTGTAGAAGTCGGCGGTGGAGGAACCGAGGCCCCCGAGCACCATGAAGGTGCCATCCCAAAGCAGGGCACCCATGGGCAGCCGCCGTCCCGTGGCCAGGGTCTGGGTCGAGGCGGTCCAGGAGGGCCCCGCGGGGGCGTACTGGAAGAAGGCCGCCGAGACCGCCAGCACGCCCGCAGAGGGATTGGCCAGCCCTCCCGCCAGCACGGCGTTGCCGTTCGCGGCCAGCTCCATGACCCCGTCCATGACGGGATAAGGGAGGGAGGTGGTGGGCGAGACGGTGTTGGTGGCGGGGTCGTAGAGGTCCGCCGAGGCCAGGATCTTGCCCTCCGTCCCGGTGCCGTCGCTGGAGCCCCCGACCACCAGGACCTTCCCGTTGTGCAGGCGCACCATGTGGTGGTGGGTCCTGGGGGAAGACAGGGTGCCCGAGACCGGGGAGAAGGAGTCCGTCAGGGGGTCGTAGATCTCCAGGGAGTCCAGGAAGAAGCCCGGCGCGGTCTCTCCCCCCGCCAGCAGCACCTTGCCGTTGGGGAGGAGGGTGGCCGTGTGGCCGGCCCGCTCCGTGACCTGATCCCCGGCGCAGGATCGGAAGTACCCCGACCCGGGCCCGGTGGGGATGAAGCGCTCCGCGTCGCAGATGGAGCTCCCGAAGGCGTCGTAGCCCCCGGCGAGGAGCACGCTGCCGTCGCTGAGCAGGGTGGCCGTATGGTACTTGCGCATGATGCTCATGACGTTCGGGGGGAAGACCCCCACCCCGGGCCAGGAATCCAGGGCCGGCTTGTAGAGGTGGGCCTCCAGGGGCGTGGGGGAGGGCGTAACGGGGTCGTCCCCTCCGGCCATGAGCACCTCACCGTCCCCCAGGAGGGTCAGCGTGTGGGCGGTGCGGTCATTGGTGAGGGTCCCCGTGGGGGCGTTGAAGGCGCCGCGGCTGGCCAGGGTGGTGTCGTAGCGGACGTCCGTAGGAACCTGGATCGCCGGGTTGGCGCTCAGGGTGGTGATCACCGTCGCGGTCCCGGAGAGGGGCCCCGCCACCGCGACGGGGCCGGTGTAGACGCCGTTGGCGTTCACGCTGCCGAGGGACCCGCCCTGGAGGCTCCAGGTCACGGCTGG
>CAYSXG010000259.1:0-5141 GCA_964434895.1 uncultured Solibacteraceae bacterium
CCAGGCCCTGGTGGCCTCGGCGGGCCTGGGCATCCCCCGCCGCACGGCCCTGGGCATCGATGGCCAGCGCCCCCGCATTCTCTGCGCCGTGGCCGAGCGCCCCGGCCGCCTTCAGCCCCCTTTCCCCCACCTCCATGTTAAACTGGGCCGGCGGCCTGGAAACCGGAGGGGGGGGTAAAGCAGAAAACGGAAAGGTTTGATACACAAGCAAAAAAGGGGGCGGCCTGGGCCGCCCCCTTCCAAACCCTCGGGCCTCCTTAGTTGGAGGCCTGGGAGGGGACCTCCTTCGCAGCCTTGACGAAGTCCCCGGCCTTGACGACGACCAGGTTGGAAGGGTCCATGTGGGCCCTCAGGGCCGCGTTCACCTGGTCCAGGCTGAGGGCCTTCACCTGGGACTCCAGTTCCGCCTCCCAGGTCACGGGGCGGCTCAGGTAGAGGCTGTGGCCGATCCAGCGGGCGATGGCCGGATCCTCCTGCCGGTCCACGGCCTCGCCCTGGAGCCAGGACTTCCGGGCGAAGTCCAGCTCCTCCTGGGTGAACCCCTCCTTCAGGGCCTTCTGCAGCTCCTGGGTGAAGGCTACCTCGAGCTTCGCGAGGTTCTGGGGGGCGTAGATGGCGTTGGCCTGCCAGAAGGCCACCGCGTCCTGGCTTTCGGCGTGCATGAAGGAACCCACGCCGTAGCTGAGCCCCTCCTTCTGGCGCAGCCGGTCCGCCAGGCGGCTCTTGAGGGCGCCGCCACCCAGGATGTAGTTGGCCATCAGGAAGGCGGGGTAGTCCTTGTCCGTGTCCTTCATGGGCCACCGCAGTTGGGCGCTGAAGAAGGCCATCTGCTTATCCGGGGTCTCGATGGCGACGTTCCGGCTGGCGGCCATCTTGAGCTTCGAAGGCACCCGCTCGTAGGGAGAGGCGGACTTCCAGCCCCCGAAAAGGTCCGCGGCCAAGGCCTGGATCTCCTTGGCGTCGAAGTCCCCGGAGGCGGAGAACTCCGCGTGGTTCGCGCCATAGAAGGCCCGATGGAAGGCCTTGAGGTCCTCCACCTTGGCCTCCTTCAGGTCCTGGAGACGCACGTCCATTCCCCGGTAGGCACTGGGATGGCCCTTCGGGTAGGCATCGAAGGCCTCGCCCATGAACTCCATGGCCTTGACCTGGGGTTCGTGGCGCTGGGACTCGAGGCCGGTGGCCTGCTGCTTGACGAGGGTCTCGAATTCCGAGGGGACGAAGGAGGGTTCCTGCAGCACCTCCGCCACCAGGCGCAGCACGGCGGGGAAGTTCTCCCGGTTGGTGGTGAGGGAGACGTTGGCGGAGGTGGGGCCACCGTTGATGGAGACCTGGGCCTTCAGCTTGTCGAAGGCGTCGGAGATCTCCTGGCGGCTGTGCTTGGTGGTGCCCCGCATGAGCATGGCCCCCGTGAGGCCGGGGATGGAGCCCTTGTTCATGAGGGTGGCTTCGGATCCGAAGTGCAGGACGAGGCGCGCGGAGACCATGTTGCCCTTGGTCTGCTTGGGGAGGAGGGCGCCCTTCAGGCCGTTGGGGGCGGTGAAGCGCAGGGTGCGCTTGTCCACGTTCTCCGGGGTGGCGTCGAAGGCCTCGCCCTGGGCCATGAGGGCCTTGCCCTTGTAGTCCTTCACCATGGCGGCGATGTCCGGGACCGCGGGGATCTCGGTGCGGTCGGGCTTCTCGGTGGGGATGTACTGGCCGAGGCTGCGGTTGGAGGGCTTGTAGTAGGCCTGGGCCACCTTGTTCAGGTCCTCCAGGGAGGCGCCGAGGGCCCGGTCCCGGTCCAGGAACCAGTGGCGCCAGTCCCCGGCGGCCATGCTCTCGCTGAGGCTGATGGCCATGTTCTTGGTGTCCGAGAGGGTCTGGTCCACCATCTTTTCCACCTGGGCCTTGGCCCGGTCCACTTCGGCCTGGGTGAAGGGCTTCTCCTTCAGGCCCTCCAGCTCCTTGAGCAGGGCCTCCTTGGCCTTGTCCGGGTCCCCGTCCTTGGGCAGTACGGCGCCGAAGAACTGGATGCCCGGCTCCAGGGTGGAGAAGGAGATGGGAAACACCTGGGCGGCCAGCTTGGTGTCGACCAGGGCCTTGTAGAGGCGGCCCGAGGGGGCGTCGGTCAGCATGGCGGCCGTCAGGTCCAGGAGGGAGCGGTCCGCGTGGGCCCCGGGGGCGACGCGGTAGGCCACAAGAAGGATCGGGGTGCCGCCGACCCGGCGCACCGTGACGCTGCGCTCGCCGTCCTGGGTGGCGTCCAGGGTGTAGGTGGGCTCGAGGACGAAGCCCGGCTTCGTGCGGTCGGGCCGGGAGAGGGCGCCGAAGGTGGCGTTGATGCGGGCCAGGGTCTTGGCCTCGTCGAACTTGCCGGCCACCAGCAGGATGGCGTTATCGGGCTGGTAGTACTTCTGGTAGAAGGCGCGCAGATGGTCCACGTTCACGTGTTCGACGTCCGTGCGGGCGCCGATGGTGGACTTGGCGTAGTTGTGCCAGTTGAAGGCCAGGGCCTGCACCCGCTGCAGGGTGACGCGGATGGGGTTGTTCTCGCCCGCCTCCATCTCGTTGCGCACGACGGTCATCTCGCCGCTCTTGCCGTCCTTGCCCCACAGCGTCTCCTTGGTGAAGTTGCTGTTGAGCATGCGGTCCGCCTCGAGGTCCAGGGCCTTGGTGAGGTTCTCCTCGTTGGCGGGGAAGGAGATGAAGTAGTTTGTCCGGTCCAGGAAGGTGGTGCCGTTGAAGTCCCCGCCCAGCTCGTTGAGGAGCTTGGGCACGTCGGGATGCTTGGGCGTGCCCTTGAAGACCATGTGCTCCAGGAGGTGGGCCATGCCCGTCTCGCCGTAGTTCTCGTGGCGGCTGCCCACCAGGTAGGTGATGTTCGTAGTGATCGTGGGCTTGGAGGCGTCCGGCACGAGGAGCACCCGGAGGCCATTGGCCAGGCGGTATTCGGTGATGCCCTCCACGGAGGTCACTTTCTGGGGGGCCGCCTGGGACCAGATGGGGGCGGGGGCAATGAGGCTGGCGCCGAGCACCAGGGCAGGAATGGGACGCAAAGGGACCTCCTTATCAAGGAACGGAAAGGGTACGCCTCTAAGGTGCCGGGGTTTTAGGTCCGCGAAAGTGAAAAGTTGTTAAGGACGCCATGACGTACGTGATGAACGGCTTAATCGGAGAGGAGGGCCCTCAGGCTCCCTTCCCAGGCGGCCTGAAGATCCGCCAGGCGCAGGCCCTTGCCCTTCCCCGGGGCCGCCTGGAGGAGGCCCTGGGCCGAAGGGTGGGGCAGGCAGTGCAGATCGAAGGGGGGTGCTTCGGGGATCCGCGGGAAGACCCACTCCGCCCGCTTGCCCAGGGCGATGACGCGCAGGGTCCCCGGGCAGCGGGAGGCGGCCCAGGCCAGTTCCTTCCGGAGTCGCTCCAGGTTCTCCGGGGCCCGGAGCTCCGCGTCCGTGGGAGCCCGGAAGCTGTGCCCGTCCCGGGTCGGGCAGCGGGGGAAGGCGTTGCCGAGGAGGGCCCCGAGCAGGACCGGGCGCAGCCCCTCCTCCCGGAAGCGGGCCCCGTCCCAGGGATCCCAGGCCTCGGGGGGCACCTCCGCCAGGCCCGCCCCTTCCAGGGCGCGGTAGACCCCGACGCCGGCCCGATCCCCCCAGAAGGGGATGCCGCTCTGATCCGCACCCTTGGGCCCGGGTGCCTCGCCGTAGAGGGCCACTCTGATTGGATTTGAGTGGGCAAATATCGGCTCAACGAAAGTCTGTCGAATCCTGGCCATGGCGTGGGGACTCCGGGAGCCTAAATTGTGGGTTCCACCCCTGCAGTGAGGCTAGTATGCCCAGGGTTATGAGAGCGAGGGCCAATTCCCATGGTGCTGTGGTGGTGCCGGGCCCCGGTCGGTGGGAGACCATTCCCCTTTTCGCGCGGCCCATCCTGAGGGGTTGCTGGGACGAGGATCCGGAGCTGCCCCCGCGCCTGCTCCCGGAGGACCTGCAGCACCCCGAGCATTTCCATCAGCGCCTGGCGGCCTGGCTGATGAAGCAGCACTAAGGCTCAGGCGGGGGCAGAAGCAAGGGCCGGGGCTTCGATCCAGAGGTGGTGCAGCCGGGGGATGGGGTCCGGAAGTCGCTCCTCCCGCACCAGGAGGGCCACGGCGATGGGGCTGGCGCCGCTGAGGATCAGGAGGTCCGGCTCCGCCTGGAAGGGGGCCAGGAGGCGCAGGGCCGCTCCCCCGGAGGCTCGCAGGCCCTCCCCCACCAGGGCCACGAGGGCCCATCCGGCCTCCACCTGGGCCCCCCCCTCCTCCAGCTCGGCCATCCATCCCGCACTGCCGGCCTCGGGCCGGAAGGCCAGGAGGTGTCCGTCGGGGCCCGAAAGCAGGGCGTAGCGCTGGGCCCCGGTCTCCGCGAGGGCCCCCTCCCAGGCGGCCAGGCGGTGGAGGTCCACGTCCGGGGCCAGGCGCGCCACCACCAGGCCCTCCTTGTAGGCCACGCTCGTGACGGTGCCGGGCTCCCGCTCCGGGATCTCCCGGGTGATCCGGGTGCCTGCCTCGCCGTCCCGCAGGGTGTTGAGGACCCGGAGGGCGAGGCCGGCCCGGCCCACGGGCGCCAGGCAGGCGGGGTGGAGCACCTTGGCTCCGAAGGAGGAGAGGGCCTGGGCCTCCGCGAGGCTCAGGCGGGTCAGGGGCCTGGCGGCGGGGACCAGGGAGGGATCGGCGCTGAGGACCCCGTCCACGTCGGTCCAGATCTGCACCTCCCGGGCGCCCAGGGCCTCCCCCAGCAGCGTCGCGGAGGTATCCGATCCCCCCCGGCCCAGGGTGGTGGTGGCCCCCTGGGGCCCGAGGCCCAGGAAGCCCTGGGTCACGAGGAGCTCGCCCCCCCGGATGCGCTCCCGCCAGGGGGCGACGGCGCCGCGCAGGGCCGCCAGGCGGGGACGGGCCTGGCCGTGGCGATCGTCGGTGTGGAGCACCTGGCGCACGTCGGCGAAGGCGGCCCGCCGGCCCTGGGCCTGGAGCAGCGCCGTCGCCAGGTGGGCGGAAAGGGTCTCCCCCACCGCCAGGGCCGCGTCCCTCAGCGGGGCCTGGACCTGGCAGAGCACCGCAGCCCCCTCCAGGAGGGCCGTGAGGCGCTGGAAGAGGGGAGGCCATTCCGGGTCCAGGGCCTCCAGGAGGC
>CAYSXG010000260.1:0-5124 GCA_964434895.1 uncultured Solibacteraceae bacterium
TGCGGATCCAGATGCGCCCGAGGCGATCCACCAGGAGGCCCTGGGGGCTGTCCTTCCGGAAGGCCTCGGGCAGGGCCCGGACCTCCCAGGGGGCCTCCCCCTCGCGAATCAGCAGTTCCCCGGTGCGGGCCGCCAGCACCCGATGCCCCTCCCCGTCGCACCACAGGGAGGTCACGGGCCCCGACGGGAGGCCCCCCACCTTCTGGAAGGGGGAGAGGCCCCGGGCGTACCAGAGCCCGTCGGCGCTCCCCAGCCAGACGCCCCCCTGCCGGTCCGTGGCCAGGGCCTGGTTCTGGGAATTGGGGCGGAAGCCCGACCCCACGTCCACTCGCTTGAAGCTCCCCCGGCGCCCCAGGGCCAGGCCCCGCTCGGTCTCCAGCCAGAGCCACCCGTCCTGCCCCGCCCTCACCCGATGCACCGAGGGGCTGGGGAGGCCCTCGGCCACCGAGGACTTCCGGAAGCGGCGCCCGTCGTACTGGAAGACCCCCTCCTCGGTGCCGACCCAGAGGTAGCCCTCGCTATCCTGGGCCAGGCTCAGGACGGAGAGGTTGGTGAGGCCCTGGTCCACGCCGTAGCTGCGGAAACCGTAGGCCTCCGGCGGCAGGGAGGCCTCCGGCGCCCCGGCCCCCAGGCCCGCCAGGCAGGCCAGCCATAACGCCGCGATGAGTCTGCGGATCCTGTCCATGCGGGGAACTCTACGGCCCGCACAGGTAAAGGCTTGAATTTCCTATCCCTTCCAGATCAGGGCCCGATCGGCGGGGAAGGAGGACTCCAGGCTCAGGAGTCCCTGGTCCACCAGGCGCTGCACGTCCTTGGGAAAGCCTTCCAGGAGGGCCTCGGGCACCTCGGCGTCGGCCCGGTACACGCCCACCCACCCGTCCCGCCCGCTCTTCTTGGCGGCGTAGAGGCACTGGTCCGCCACCTCCACGGCCCCCTCCCAGGGGATGGCGTCCGGGCGGCCCGGCAGGAGGGGGAAGGCCGCGAAGCCCACGGAGCAGGTGCAGGCCAGGCTCCCGCTATCCCCCAGGTCGAAGCGGTGGGAGCGCAGGCGCTCGCGCAGGTTCGTCGCGATGACCGAGGCCGTGCCGCGGTCCGCCCCGGCGGCCACGATGAGGAATTCCTCCCCGCCCCACCGCACCACCGTGTCCGTATCGCGGCAGAGGGCGCGGGGGATGGAGCCGGTCTCCCGCAGCACCAGGTGCCCGAACTGATGGCCGTAGGTGTCGTTCACCGCCTTGAAGTGGTCCAGGTCCACCAGGAAGAAGAGGAGGTCCTCCCCCTTGGGCAGGGCGTCCTTGGCGTTGTGGTGGGCCCGGAGGCTCCTCGCCTCGGCTCCGGGCATCACGAAGCGGAGGGCCCGGCGGTTGTTCAGGGCCGTGGGGAGGTCCACCATGCCTGCCTCCTCCACGGCCTTGTTGACGATCTCCAGGTCCCAGGTGCGCTCCTGGACTTGGGCCTCCAGGTCCACCATGCGCTGCATCAGGATGCGGGTCCTCCAGCGGAAGCCCAGGTAGGCCAGGCGGACCACCACCACGGCCGCCAGGCCGTAGAACCACCAGGTCTGCCACCAGGGGGTGAGGATGAAGAAGTCCTGGGCGGCCACGAGGCTCCCCTCCCCGGACCCGGCCTTGATCCGGACTTCGAAGCGGTAGCCCCCGGCGGCCAGGTTGGCGTAGTGGGCCTCCGGCAGCGTCGTGTCCCTCCAGGCCTCCTCCAGGCCCAGCAGGCGCACCTGGTAGACCGTCCGCTCCGCCTGTCGGTATCCGATGGGCAGGTAGCGGAAGGTCAGGGTGCGATGGGCGTAGGGAACGCTCAGGGAGGCGGGCCCCAGCTCCAGGCTGCGGCCCGAGCGGTCCGTGATCTCCAGCAGGCGCGCCCGGGGGCCCACCAGGGAGGGGCGCCAGGCGTGGGCCTTGAAATGGGCCAGCCCCACGCTCAGGCCCACCCAAAGATCCCCTTCCCGGTCCACGAACATGGCGTTCTGGCTGCAATCGTCCCCCGAAAGGCCCACCGAGCGGTCCAGGCGGTCCAGGCGCTGGCCGTCCCAGCGCTCCAGGCCCTGGGAGGTGGCCAGCCAGAGGGCCCCCCGGGCGTCCCGCTCCAGGTCCAGGATCGGGCTGGCCAGGAGCGGGTGGGGGGGACGGAGGGACTCGAGCACCCTTAGGTGCCCTCCCCTCCATCCCACCCGAGCCAGGCCCCGCAGGCCCCGGTAGGCCACCCAGGCCTGACCGCCGGCCAGGCCGGCCACCGAAATCAGGTCGTCGTCCTCCAGGCCGTCGGCCTTCCGCAAGGTGGTCCAGGTCCCCCCCCGCCGATAGGCCAGTCCCTGGGTTCCCACCACCCACAGGCCCCCCTCGGGGTCCCTCGTGATCTTGAAGACGGCCGTTTCCCCCGGCGCCCATCCGGGGATGGGCTCGGGGCTGAGGGCCCACCGTCCCCCCTCCCGACGAAGGCGGTAGAGGCCCGGCCCCTCGAAGCCCACCCACAAAAAGCCCTCGGGATCCCAGGCCAGGGCCCAGGGGGAGTCCCCCGCCTTCAGGCCCGGGAGGGCCACCCATTCCACGTCCCGGCGCCCCTCCCGCCCCAGCAGGAGCCTGGGAGCCTCCCCCTCCCCGATCTGGGCCGCGGCCCAGAGGTTCCCTTCCCCGTCCTCGGCCAAGCTCCGGACCTGGCGGGGGAGGGTGGAGGCGAGGGGGCGGAAGGCCCCCCCTTCGCTCACCGCCAGGCCCCCGGCGGTGCCCGCCCAGACCCGTCCGTCCCGGGTGCGGGCCACGGCCCACACCACGTGGGCCGGGAGGCCCTGGCGGCGCGTGAAGCCCGAAAGCAGGAAATTCCCCAGCTGGCGGTGGACGCCGTAGCCCCCCACCCAGAGGGCCCCTTCCTGGTCCACCAGCAGGACGTTCCCGCCCCCCTCGGGCAGGCCATCCCCTTCCCCGAAGAGCCGTGCCTCCTCTTCCCCGAACCAGGCCAGGCTCCCGGCGGTGTTGGTCCAGACGCGCCCCGAGGGATCCTCGGCCAGGTTCATGCCGTTCACCTGGGAAAGGGCCATGGGCTGGCCCAGGTCCGTGACAGCCCCGTCGAAGCCCTCCAACCGAAGCAGGTTCCGCTCGGAGCGCACCCAGTAGCGGCCCTTGCGGTCCTTGAGGAGGGCCCCCGGAGGGCCCTGCAGGTAGGACCCCAGCTCCCGCTGGGCCCAGCCGCCCCCCCGGAGCTCCCGCCAGAGCGTCGTGCCGAGAAGCAGTGCCACCTCCTCTCCGTCCCCGGACATCCAGCCCGCCCCCAGGCCGGGCTTGAGGGCGAGGCCCCGCAATTCGCGCCAGGCCCCGGCCCCGGTGGAAAGGAAGCGCCGGAAGGCCTCGTCCCGAAAGATCATGCCCCCCCGAAGGGCCAGGCCGGGGCTGGCGTCGAATTCCGGATGCCCCAGGGCCGAGGGCCGGCGGAACTGGCGCCCGTCCCAGTAGGCTGCCCCCTTGGAGCTCCTCACCCACAGGCCCCCGTCCAGGGTCGGCGCGAGGCCGTTGGGCTCGATGCCGCTATCGGGCAGCCCCTCCTCGGTCCCGAAGCGGCGCATCCGGTTCCCTTCCAGGCGGAAGAGCCCGTCCTCCGTGCCCACCCACAGGAAGCCCGTGGCGTCCTGGGTCATGGCGTTGACGGAGGGATTGGTCAGGCCCTGGCCGGCGTCGTAGGTCTTGAAGGCGTAGACCCCCCGGGGAGGCGGGGCCTCCCGGGGGGCCCCGAAAAGCCCCAGGCCCCACAGGATCAGGCCGAGCCCCAGGCCCAAGACCCCGATCCTCCGATCCGTGGGGAGCACCCTTCCTCCGTCGCTTACCGATGATGATGCAAGGGTTTGGCCAGGGGGGAAGGGGAATCAGCCGGGGCGGCGGTGGACCTTGGTCATCCCCGCCTGGTCCCTCGGCTTGACGACGATCTCGTCGATGTTCACGTGGTCCGGCAGGCCCAGGGCCCAGCGGATGCACTCCGCGACGTCCTCCGCCTGCAGGGGGGTCATGCCCCGGTAAACCTCCCGGGCCTTCGCCGGGTCCTCCAGGCGCACTTCGGAGAACTCGGTTTCCGCCATCCCCGGATCCACGCTGGTGACGCGGATGGGCTCCCCGCAAAGCTCCAGCCGCAGGGACTGGAGGACGGCCTTCTCCCCGTGCTTGGAGGCGCAGTACACGGAGCCCCCCTCGTAGACGGCGTGGCTGGCGGTGGAGCCGACGGCCAGGACGTGGCCCCATCCGCTGCGGCGCAGGTGAGGGAGGGAGGCCCGGAAGGTGCGCACCAGCCCTTCCACGTTGGTGTGGAGCATGGCCTGCATATCCGCGTCCCGGACCTCCCAGAGCCTGTCCGTGCCTCGGGCCAGCCCGGCGTTGGCCACCACCACGTGGAGGCCGCCGAGGGCCTCGGCGGCCCCGGCCACGAAGGCCTCGACGGAGGCGGTCTCCCGCACGTCCAGGGGGGCCGCGTGTACCCTCGCCCCGTGGGCGCTCCTCAGCTCCGCCGCCAGGGCCTCTAGCCGGTCCAGGCGACGGGCCCCCAGGGCGAGGCGGTAGCCCTCGGCCGCCAGGAGCCGGGCGGTGGCGGCGCCGAAACCGCTGCTGGCGCCGGTGATGAGGGCGATGGGATGCTCGGGCCGCACGGAGCCTCCGAAGCGTCGGGGGCGCTTAGACCAGGGACTTGGGGTCCACGTAGTCGAGGTTCTGGGCCTGGGCCACGGGCTGGCAGGTGAGGCGGCCGTCGTGGGTGTTGAGGCCGAGGAGGAAGCCGGGATCCGAGGACAGGGCCTTCTGCCAGCCGAGGTTGGCGAGCTTGAGGGCGTAGGGCAGCGTGGCGTTGGTGAGGGCGATGGTGGAGGTACGCGGCACGGCGCCGGGCATGTTGGCCACGCCGTAGTGGAGCACGCCGTCCACGAAGTAGACCGGATCGGCGTGGGTGGTGGCCTTCGTGGTCTCCACGCAGCCCCCCTGGTCCACGGCCACGTCCACGATGACGGAGCCCTGCTTCATGAGCTTGAGCATGTCGCGCCTGATGAGCTTGGGGGCGGCGGCCCCGGGAATCAGCCCGGCGCCGATGACGAGGTCGGCGCTGGGCAGCACGTCCTCCACGTGGGCGTCGGAGCCCCAC
>CAYSXG010000261.1:0-3685 GCA_964434895.1 uncultured Solibacteraceae bacterium
GCCCCTCGCGTGGGATTCCTCCCGGAGCCGGGTGCTGAGGCCCAGGCCCCGGTCGCTCATGCCCGTGAGGATCCCGACGAAGCCCGGAAAGCCCACGGTGCGCAGCCGCGTCCCCCGGGTCTCCAGATCGAAGACCACCTTGTGGCGGGCGAGGAAGGGGATGGGGTAGTCCAGGTTGCGGGCGTGGCGCAGGGGGCCTCCCCCGCTGCCCAGGACCACCGCGCTGGAGCAGCCCGAGACGTGCTGGAGGTCGTCGAAGGTGTTGATGAGCAGGATGTCGGAGTAGCGCAGGCCGGCGCCGTCCGCCACTCCCTTCATCTCCTGGCGGTAGCGCTCGGGCACGAAGGGATCGAGCTTCCAGGCCTTGCGCAGCGCCCAGTCCCGGCCGACGCCGCCCAGGAGCTCCGTGTTGAGGAAGCGCGCCACCTCCCGCACTTCCCCCCGCAGGCTGTGGCCGTGGGCCAGGCCCAGGGCGTAGCCCTCCCCCCGCAGCTCCAGGTGGCTCAGGCCCGGGGCCAGGCTCCGCAGCCGGGCGGGGGCCGGCGGGGCCGGGGCGGAGGCGGGGCCCCGATCCCGGTTGATCCAGGCGTGGGTGCCCCAGGCGAGCAGGGGCAGGCCCAGGGCCAGGGCCCCCAACAGGAGCCATCGGCGGACGGAAGCGCGCCGGCGGTGGAGGGCCAAATCGTCCTGGAAATCCTGGGTCATGGGGCATCCGGCCTGGGGCGTCCAGGATAAGATCCGGGCTTCGGAGCCCGCCATGCAGAACTTCGTCTATCGGAATCCCGTGAAGGTCCTCTTCGGCCGGGGCCAGATCGCGGCCATCGCCCGGGAGATCCCCGAGGGGGCCAAGGTGCTCCTCACCTACGGGGGCGGCAGCATCTTCCGCAACGGCGTCCACGCGCAGGTGAGGGCCGCCCTGGAGGGGCGGACGGTGCTGGAGTTCGGGGGCATCGAGCCCAATCCCCGCTATGAGACCCTGATGAGGGCGGTGGAGGTCTGCCGGGAGAGGTCCGTGGACTTCCTGCTGGCGGTGGGGGGAGGCTCGGTGCTGGACGGCACCAAGTTCGTCGCCCTCGCGGCCCGCCACGAGGGCGATCCCTGGGACCTCGTCACCCGCGCCGCGCGGCCCAAGGAGGCCCTGCCCCTGGGCGCCGTGCTGACCCTGCCGGCCACGGGCTCGGAAATGAACGCCTACGCCGTGGTGACCCGGGAGGCCACCCGGGAAAAGCGCTCCTTCGGCAGCGACCTGGTCTATCCCCGCTTTTCGGTGCTGGACCCGGAGACCACCTTCAGCCTCCCGCCCCGCCAGATCGCCAACGGCGTGGTGGACGCCTTCACCCACACCCTCGAGCAGTACCTCACCTACCCGGCCCAGGCCCCCCTGCAGGACCGCTTCGCCGAGGGCATCCTGCTCACCTTGGTGGAGGAGGGACCCAAGACCCTGGCGGATCCCATGGACTACGGGGCCCGGGCCCACTGGATGCGGTGCGCCGCCCAGGCCCTGAACGGCCTCATCGGATGCGGCGTCCCCCAGGACTGGGCCACCCACGCCATCGGCCACGAGCCCACGGCCCTCCACGGGCTGGACCACGCCCAGACCCTCGCGGTGGTCCTCCCGAGCCTCCTGACGGTCATGGAGGGGCCCAAGCGCGAAAAGCTGCTCCAGTACGGCGATCGGGTCTGGGGCCTCCGGGAGGCCTCCGAGGACGCGAGGATCGCGGGGGCCATCGCGGCCACCCGGGCCTTCTTCGAAGGCATGGGGAACCCCACGCGCCTTTCGGCCTACGGGGTCGACGGGAGCAGCTTTCCGGAGATCCTGGGCCGGCTCGAGGCCCGCCCGGACTTTCCCCTAGGGGAGGGCCGGGGGGTCGGCGCCTCCGAGGTGGACGCGATCCTGAGGGGGGCGCTGTAGGGCCCGTCCTTGAAAAAGGCTAACTCTTGTCCGCATGGCGGGTTGGCCCTTGGTAGGCTGGATCGACCTCCATGCAGCGCATCCAGCGGTTCCTGCTCCAAGAGCTCCTCCTCCTGGTGGGGCTGGTGGTGGCCCTGCTGCTGGGCCTGGCCTGGTGGGGGGTGGTGCGGGCCATGGACGCCCAGGCCGGGGCCCGGGCGGGCGAGGGCCTCGCCCGCCTGCAACACCACGTGGAGCACGAGTTGGCGGAGACCGAGGGCCTCGGCGCCGCGGCCCGGGACTGGTGGGCCCAGGAGCGCCTCGATCCCGATCCCCTCCGGGGCAACGGGGAGGAGCTGCTGCTGCCCCTGCTGCGCCAGCAGTCCCTGATCACCAGCGTGAAGCTCCGCCCCGTCGAGGGCGGGTCCCTGCTCCTGCGCTTCAACGGGCGGGACTGGGACAGCCGCCGCGTCGCCCCCGCCGGGGGCGGGGTCCAGTGGACCCGCCGAGGGGAGGGGGGGGTGGTCCTGGAGCGCAGCGGCTGGGGCAAGGGGGACCCCGCTCCTCGGGATCCGGCCCGGGACCGGGACTGCGCCCTCCTGACCGGGCCTCGATGGACGCCCCGGGCCGCCCCCTCCAGGTCCACGGGGGACCCGGGCCTCACCTACCTGGTGCCGGTCCGGCGCGGGGAGCGTTTTCTGGGCGTGGTGGCCCTGCGCCTGCGCTGCGAGGAACTCACGGCCCTGGCCTGGAAGGTGCGTCCGACCCCCGGAAGCCGCGTGTTCATTCTCGAGGAGGGGAATAGGGCCCTGACCCTGCCCCGCAGTCCCGAGTTCCGGGAGGCGGAGGTGCGCCGGGCCCGGTTCCTCACTCCCGTGGGTCCCGCCTTCCTGCCGGAGGTGCTGGGGATGCTGGGGGAGGGCAGGACGGCGGTGCCGGGCCACTATGCGGTGCTCCGCCCCTTCGCGTGGAAGGGCCTGGACTGGCGCTTCGTGGCGCTGGTGCCGGAGGGGGACCTGCTGGCGGACCCCCGTCGCAAGGCCCTCGGCGTGCTCGCCCTGGCCTTCCTCTGCCTGGGCTTCGTGGCCTGGCGGATCCACCACGTGACCCACCGCTTCGGGGCCCCTCTCGGGGCCCTGGCGGCCTCGGCGGAGGCCATGGGCCGGGGCGAGGCCCCCGAGCATCCCCCTTCGGACATCGAGGAGATCCAGACCGTGAGCCAGGCCCTTCGGCGGGCGGGGGAGGTCTTCCAGGAGCACGAAATCCTCCAGGAGCAGCTCCGCCACAGCCAACGCCTGGAGACCGTGGGCACCCTGGCCGGGGGCGTGGCCCACGACGTCAACAACCAGCTCATGGTCATCCTGGGGCAGCTCAACCTCTGCGAGGACCTGCTGGCGGAGGAGCATCCCCTGGTCCCCCACCTCCGGCGGGCGGAGGAGGCCACCCGGCGCTGCGCGGACGTGACCCGGGCCCTGCTCACCTTCAGCCGGCCCACGGCCTCCCACCTTCAGTCCCTGGACCTCAACCAGCTGGTGCGGCGGGTGGGGGGCCTGCTGGGACGGGTGTTGGGGGGGAGGATCGAGCTGGTGATGGACCTGGACCCGACCCTGGCCCCGGTGCAGGGGGAGGCGGTCAAGCTGGACCAGGTGCTCATGAACCTCGGCGTGAACGCCCGGGACGCCATGCCCGACGGGGGCCCCCTCCGGATCTCCACCCGCCGCCATCCCACGGCCGGGGCCCTGCGCGAGGTGAGGGACCACGGCCCGGGCACGGGCCCGGGAGGTCAAGCGCGTC
>CAYSXG010000261.1:3695-5115 GCA_964434895.1 uncultured Solibacteraceae bacterium
GGCACCCTCCGGCTCCCCAGCCGCCACCAGCCCAGCGGCGGGACGCTAGCGGCGTCGTGGGCGACCGACCGGGGGATGGGCCCAGTAGTGACGTGGCGGATCTTCGAGCCCTTGTTCGCCACCAAGGAGGTGGGCAAGGGTACGGGAGTAGGCCTGTCCATGGTGCTTGGCATCGTCCGGGGCCACGGGGGCAGCGTGGAGGTGGAGTCGGCCCTGGGGGAGGGCAGCACCTTCCGCATCTGGCTGCCCGCCGGGGACGCGGCGCCCCTGGAGGAGGCCCCCCGCCCCTCCTGGGCGGGGGCCTTCGACCTGGAGGGCCTCCGGGTCCTCCTGGTGGAGGACGAGCCCGAGATCCTGGCCTTTCTCCAGGAGGTGCTGGAGGGCGGGAAGGCGGAGGTGGTCGCGGCGGGGGACGGCCAGGCGGGCTGGGAGCGCTGGCTGGACTCCGGGCCCTTCGATCTGTTGGTGACCGACCAGCGCATGCCCCGCCTGACGGGCTTGGAGCTGCTGGACCGCGTCCGGGCCGTGGTGCCGGACCTGCCGGCCATCCTGGCCAGCGGCTACGGCCTGGAGGAGGCCATGCCGCGCCTGGCGGGGGACCTCTGCACCCGGGTGCTCAGCAAGCCCTTCAAGATCTACGACCTCCACCGGGCCATCACCGGGCTCCTGGGAAGGGGCTGATGCAAAATTGCGTTCAATAAAATAATTTTAGGCTCATCGCGGAATTCCAGGATCAGCAACTCCATGGACCTCGGTTCATCGGATTGGACCTCCGCGTTCCAGCTTTCCCTGGGGCATCCATCCCGCTGATCCGCGAAGCACCAAAAATGCCACGGAGATGGCGTGTTTTGGTCGTTTGCAGGCAACTGCGCATGAGGCTCCGGGCTGGGGCGGGGCCCGTGAAATACTGGGGGCGGGAGGTCCCATGAAGGTGCTGCTGATCGGGTCCGGGGGACGGGAACACGCGCTGGCCCTCAAGCTCAAGGAGGGGGCGACGCCGGTGGAGCTCTTCGCGGCCCCCGGCAGCGACGCCATCGCCGAATCGGGGACCTGCCTGCCCTTCCAGGCCGAGGACGTGGCGGGCCTCGCGGCCTGGTGCGAGGAGCAGCGCCCGGACCTGGTGGTGGTGGGTCCCGAGGCCCCCCTGGTGGCGGGCCTGCCGGACGCCCTGCGTCGGCTGGGCCTCCCGGTCTTCGGCCACGACGCCGCCACCGCCCGCCTGGAGGGCTCCAAGGCCTTCGCCAAGGAATTCATGTTCCGCCACGGCATCCCCTGCGCCCCGAGCCTGACGGTCCGGGACCTCGGGGCGGGGGAGGCGGCCATCCGCTCCTGGTCCCACGGCTATCCCCTGGTCCTCAAGGCCGACGGCCTCGCGGCGGGCAAGGGGGTGGTGCTGGCCCAGGACGAGGCGGAGGCCCTG
>CAYSXG010000262.1:0-5062 GCA_964434895.1 uncultured Solibacteraceae bacterium
GCTGCAGGGCGGTGCGCTCGTCCGAGGCCAGGGACTGGAGGCGCACGGAGAGCAGCCCCTTGTGCCCCCGCTCCTGCAGGGTACCCACCAGGGTTCGGGCCAGCCGCTTGAGCTCGGGGCCGGGGGTATGCTCGATGACCATCTCGCGGAAGCGGGGATCGGGGATCACGGCGCAGCCGTCCTGCATGCGCACGAGGCGGCTGGAGGTGGCGCCCTGGAGGGCGTCCTCCAGGGGGTCCGGCCCCAGGGCCAGGGCCCGGCCCAGGTCCTGGGGATCCAGGGGATGGTCCACCAGGGCCAGCAGGCGCACGAGGGCCGATCCCGCCGGGCTGAGGCGCTGCAGCCGCCCCAGCAGGATCTGGCCCACGAGATCCTCCTGGGCGTCCGGGACGCCTTCGCGCCCGGGCACGAGGACCCAGGCCCCGTCCGACCAGGCGATGCGCCCCTCCTGCTGGGCCAGCTCCAGCAGCCGCTGCAGCAGGCCCGGGTTGCCCAGGCTCTTGTGCTGGACCTCCAAAAGGAAGTCGTCCGGCAGGCGGTGGGTTCCAAGAAGGGCCTCCGCCACCTGGCGCAGGGGCTCGTCCTCCAGGCGGTGCAGATGGACCAGGGCCACGGCCGGGTCCGCTTTCAGGGGGCCCAGGATGGGCCGCAGGCGCCCGCTCTGAGGGCCCGTGGGCAGGGAGATGAGCCAGGGAACGGTGGACTGCAGCACCAGGTCCTTGACCAGGTGGATCAGTTCGGGGCTCCCGCGGTCCAGGGCCGAGAGATGGATGAGACGGGGGTGGTAGCTGCGGGCGAAGTCCAGGGCCTCCAAGGCCGCCTGGATCTCCTCGGCCTCCAGGGCCAGGTCCTCCCGGGCGGCCTTGCCGCCGCTCAGGAAGGCGTAGGCCTCCAGGCGCCGCGAAAGGGCCCGGGCCACCTGGGGGCGGCGGGCGTAGAGGTCCGCCTCGGCCCCGCCGAGGAGGTTTTGCAGGAGCCTTTCGAGGAAGCGTCCCGGGCTCTCCTCGAACTGGGTCTCCAAGGGATGCACCCAGAGCCCCTCGATCTCGGCCGCCGCCTGGGCCCAGGCGGCCAGGTGCTCCTTGCCGAGCCCCTCTTCCCCCTGGAGCACCACCACCCGCTCCATGGGGGAGGGGGCCACCAGGCCGAACATGAGGGACTTCAGGTAGGTCAGCTCCTGGGAGCGGCCGTGGATGGGCCGGGGGCAGGGGTCCCCCAGCTCCCGGGAGTGGGTCCAGGGCAGGAGGGGCAGGGAGGTGGGCCGCCCCTCCGGCTCCAGGGCCCCCAGCTGGTCGAAGAGGTCCGGCAGGTGGAGGGGGGCCTCGCCGATGACCCGGGGCAGGAGCACCCGGCCGGGCTTGAGGCCGATGACCCCCGGGGCCAGGAGGCGGGGGGAGCGGCTCCTTCCCAAGGCCTCCTCGAGGAAGCGCCGGAAGGCCCCCCGCTGTTCCAGGTTCCATTCGGGCCAGAGCTTGGGGAGGGGGGTCCCCGCCAGGGGCTGGAGCAGCCAGATGCGGTCGTCGTCGAAGCCGAACTGCGGTTCGCCCACGTCCAGCGGGCCGGCGTCCTGCCAGAAGGCGAGGAAGGTCTCCTTGAGGGTTTCAAGCACCCGGTCCTCGGGGCGGGGTTCCCAGAGCTGGAGCAGGAAGCGGGCCCCGTCGGGTTCCCGCCGCACCACCTCCCACTGGATCCTCCCATCCTCGGTGCGGGCCGCGGAGGCCACCTGGGCGTAGCGGCCGGGACCCAGCAAAAAGGAGGCGCTCACCGGCGCCCCCGCCCGGGGGAAAAACCGGGCCTAGGGGACGGCCCGCAGCGTAGGGAAGACATGGGGGGAGTGTAGCAGCAGGGTGGGGCTCGGAAGCGGGTTTGAGGATAGGAAAAAAACCATCTCGGAATCGGGAAAGGAGGGGGCGAAATGCAAGGCGGGCCGTGGTTTCCAAGAAAATTCCGTTTGACCTCCCCTTGACCTATCCACCACAATGGCCGGAAGCGATAGCAGAGACTTTGTCAATACGCATCGCGCAAGCCGTCGAGTGTTTTCGACCGGTTTGTGACCAAGGTCTCGGTCAGGGACTCCTTCTCAAGGATCACTCCGATGGATGGAAATGTGGATACCACTCTGGATACGGGCATGAACGGCTTCTGGGACCGCTTCCTGAGCTGGCTCGACGAGGAGCAGAGCGCTTCCAAGCGCTTCATGATCAGCGGCGCCATCTGGGCCCTGGTGGGTACCTTCCTGGGCATGCTGGCCGCCACGGAGTACTGGCGCCCGGACCTCATTGTGAACGTGGCCCAGCTGAGCTTCGGGCGCCTGCGGCCCACCCACATCAACGTGGTGGCCTTCGGCTTCATCTCCATGTCCACGGTGGGCGCCATCTTCTACGTCATCCCCGAGCTCTGCCGCACCAAGCTCTACAGCGAGCGCTGGGGCAATATCCTGATGCTGGCCTGGAACGCCGTGATCGTGGCGGGGATCTTCTGTCTCACCAACGGCATCACCGAAGGCCGCGAATACGCCGAGCTGCCCTGGTTCCTGGACATCCCCATGTTCGCGGCCCTTCTGCTCTACATCGTGATCGTCTGGGGCACCGTGCTGAACCGCCAGGAAAAGCAGCTCTACGTGACCATCTGGTACGTGGCCGGCACCACCCTCTGGTTCCCCGTGGTCTACCTCATCGGGAACAAGGTGTTCTTCAGCATGACGGGCATCAGCGATTCCATCGCCAACTGGTTCTACGGGCACAACATCCTCGGCCTCTGGTTCACCACCAACGGCATCGGCCTCACCTACTACTTCCTGCCCAAGATCACCAAGAACCCGCTCTACTCCCACCTGCTCTCCATCGTGGGCTTCAGCACCATCGCCATGTTCTACACGCCGACGGGCACGCACCACCTGCTGCAGAGCCCGGTGCCGGAGTGGCTGAAGGCCGTGGCCGTGATCAGCTCCGTGATGCTGCTGGTCCCCGTGATGTCGGTGCTCGTGAACTTCTTCCTGACCATGAAGGGGAAGTGGGGCATGGTGGGCCACAACATCCCCCTGCGCTTCTTCATCACCGCCATGTGGTTCTACCTGCTGACCTGCTTCACGGGCCCCTTCCAGGCCACCCGCTGGATCAACTGGTACCTGCACTTCACCCACTGGGTGGTGGGCCACGCCCACTTCGCGCTGCTGGGCACCTTCGGCAATGTGGCCTGGGGCGCCATCTACTACTGCGTGCCCCGGGTGAGCGGCCGCCAGTGGTACAGCCGCCGCCTGGCCAACGCCCACTTCTGGCTCTCCCTGGTGGGCACGACCCTCATGATGGCCGCCCTCACCATCGCCGGCCTCATGCAGGCCGCCGCCTGGGAGGAGGGCCTGCCGGTCTACCGCACGGTGATCATGGCCAGCCCCTACATGCTGATGCGCGCCTTCTCGGGCCTGCTCATCGTCACGGGCCAGCTGCTCTTCGTCTACAACATCCTCAAGACCCTGGTCTTCCGTGAGGAACCCCAGGAGGACCCCCTGGAGGAGTCCCTCCCGGCCACCGTGTCCCAAGCCTAAGCCTGACGAGGAAATGGAATGAGTACCCCTCGCGCCAATTATCTGTACCCCTCCATCGGAATGGGCCTGATCCTGGCCAGCATCATCTTCGTGGTGGTGCTGGTGCCCCGGTGGACCTTCATGGCTACGGTCCAGGACCCCGCCAACGCCCCCAAGGACCTGCGCGCCTACACCCAGCAGGAGCTCCGCGGCCGCGAGATCTTCAAGCGGGAGGGCTGCTGGTACTGCCATTCCTCCGTGAGCCGTCCCCAGGACTGGGACCACGGCCCGAAGAGCAAGGCCAGCGACTACTACTACGACGAGTACCACCTGCTCGGCTCCGAGCGCACCGGTCCGGACCTCGCCAACATCGGCGGCAAGTTCCCGGACCAGTACCACATGCTGCACCACGAGAACCCGCGCTACGTGAAGCCGGGCTCCATCATGCCCAGCTACAGCTACCTCAGCCGCCAGGAGATGATCGACCTCACCGCCTTCCTCCAGAGCCTGGGGCCCTGGGGCACCCGGGCCAAGGACATCCACAGCGGCGAGCTCAAGCACGCCCGCCTGGAGCAGTACACCTGGACCGAAGGCCCCTTCAAGGGGCGGACCGAGGAGGTGGCCAAGTGGAAGTACACCCCCGAGGAGTGGGACAAGATCAACTACGCCCGCTACGAGGAGCATCCGGAAGTGCCCTACAAGTACTCCGCGGAGATCGAGGAGCTCATGTACGGCACCGGCCACGAGGCCCAGGCCACGAAGGGCGTGCTGCAGGCCCTGACCAAGCCCACCTTCGCCAACCACGAGGCCCTGGAGAAGGCCCGGCACCACGATCCCAACGTCAAGGCCTGGGAGGAGCTGAGCTTCAAGGAACCGGAGGTGGAGCCCACGGACCCCGACGCCATGAGCATCCTCCAGGGCAAGCGCAAGCTGGCCAACTACGGCAAGGGCCTCTTCAATAACCAGTGCGCCCCCTGCCACGGCCTGGACGCCAACGGCCACGGCCAGGCGGCCTTCGCCATGACCAAGCGCCCCGCCAATTTCTGGGAAGACAAGTTCGCCAACTACAACACCGATACCTGGTACTGGCGCATCAGCCGCGGCGTGCCCGGCACCCAGATGCCCCGCTGGGAGCTGGAGGACGGCCGCCGCGGGGGCATCACCCCCGAGCAGCGCCTGAACATCACGGTCTTCCTGAAGTACGTGTCCCAGAACAAGGGCCTCGGCAAGCTCAAGGGCATGGAGCGGGACTACTCCAAGCCCCCCAGCGCCTTCGCCGCGGCCCCGTCCCCCGCCGTCCCCGCCGCCCGCGGGAGCAAGTGAGGATGCCGATGGCCAACGACCCCAAGAACAATCACGACGACGAGCCGATGGAGGAGGTGTCCGGCACCAAGATCGGCCACGGCAAGGCCCCCTTCGCCCTCGTCATCCTCTACCTCATCATCCTGGTCTGGGCGGTCCTGGCCTGGATCCGTCCCAGCGGCACCTGAGGGTTCAGACCATGCGACGTACGCATCTCCCGATCCTCCTCCCGGGCCT
>CAYSXG010000263.1:0-5033 GCA_964434895.1 uncultured Solibacteraceae bacterium
AAAGCTGGAAGAACTGGCCAAGACCCTCGAATCGCTGCCGGCAGGGGCTTTGGGGTGGGCGGGGGCTCAGTCCGCCGCCTCCAGGCTCAGGTCGTCGATCCAGGCGCGGCCCTCCCCCACCAGGATCATCCCGAAGTGCAGGGAGACGGCGTCCGGATCCACGAAGCCTTCCACGGTGTAGGGCCGCCAGGCCGGATCCCGGATGGGGCGGTCGTCCATGTTGTCGAAGAAGCCGTCCCCGACCCTGCGGCGGTCCACGCGCACCCAGAGCTGGGCCCGGCCGTTGGCGTCCGCCGGCTCGGCCCGGACCCAGGCCCGCAGGCGCACCTTCCGCCCGCGAAAGGGGGTGGGGTCCACGGACTGCGACAGGTTCGCGAAATGCCTGGGCGAAGCGGGCTCCATGGATTCGAGAAGGCCGCAGGCCTTCCCGGAATGGGTCCCTTCGAGGCTCATAAGGTGGCGGTACATCTCGCGGGGGCCCTGGACGGAGGCCCTCCAACCCCAGGGAGGGACCCCGGGTTCCCCTTCTTCGAAATGGAGGTTCTGGGGGAGGGCCTGGGAGGGGCGGGCGGCCGGCTGGTCCTTGTTCAGGGGGAAGAGGGGGCTGCTCGGCTCGGCGCGGCGCAGGTAGATCAGGCCGTCGAAGGCGGGATGGGGGGGGAGGGAAAGCCAGGCCTTCTCCTCGCTTTGGGGGTCGTAGCCGGTGCCGATGCTGCGCATGAGTAGGGGCCGGCCCAGCCATTCCGCGCAGGGGCCCTGGGCCAGGACGCGGAGATCCCAGGCCGCCGATCCGGCGGTCGAGGCCTGCAGGACCGCCTCGAGGCTTCGGCGACGCAGGGGAGGGGCGGGGAAGAGGTCCGGGGCCTTCGGTCGGGCCGCGGGCGTCTCCGTCGCCAGGAACCTCCCCTCTCCGAAGAACAGGCCTACGGGGCGGTAGGCCCCCCCGAAGCGCTTGCGAAGGGCCGAGCCCAGCCAGGGGATCCCCGAATCCGCGACGGCCTGGACGTGGCGGTTGTGGGCCCAGAGGACGACCTTGCCCTGGGGCGCCCGGGCCTGGTGCCAGACGAGGTTGTCGGTCATGCCCGTTTCCCGGGCCTCCGGATGGTCGGGGTCCGATCCGTGCCGCTCCGCGAGAATCAGGTTCTCGCAAAGGCGGAGGGCCTCCGGGCCTCGGGGGTGCTCTCCCGTTCCGGGCCAGGCCAGGATCCAGGCCCGGAGGCGGCGAAGATGGTCCCGAAGGGCGGCCTTCTGCGGAGACGGGACCCGCGCGTAGGAGGGCAGGTCGAAGAGGGGGCAGCCCTCTTCCAGGGAGGGGGCTGGTCCCTCCCCGCCGGGCCGCCACGTCGCGAGGATGCCCCGGAGGCGGGACCATTCCTGACGGGGATCCTGGACGTCCACGCCCCGCAGGGAGATCCTGCGCCCCGGGGGGCTGAGTTCGTTGTAGGCCCTCGTCCAGTGCAGGAATTCGAGGAATTCCCGGGTGTTGAAGGGCCAGGCGTCCAGCTCGTTCAGCAGGGCTTCGGGGTCCCCTTGGCCCCCTTGGACGAAGGCGTCGAGGCCGTAGGCTTCGGCGAATCCGCATTCGAGCACCACCAGGCCGTAGCCGTGGTTCAAGGCCAGGTGCCGGGTGATGCGGTGCCGCAGGCGGATGAAATCGCCGGTGCCGTGGGTGGCCTCCCCCAGGCCGACGATGCGGGCGGAGGCCCAAAGGGGATCCAGGGCCCTCAGGTCCTCCGAGGGAGTGCCGGGTACGAGGCTGCGGATGGGGAGGGCGTGGACCCTCAGCCAGTCCTGGACCGGGTCCGCCGGCCCCTCCCCAGCCCCGAGGACCTTCGAGGCGAGGCCCAGTGCGACGGACCATCCAGGTCGTAGCCGGAGGCGCATGGAAGGGGATCAGGTGCGCTGAATGGTGAAGCGGATGACGACCTCGAAGGTGGCCTGGACGGCGCGGCCGTCCTTCTTGACGGGGTTGAATCGCCACAGGGGCAGGACCCGGTTCACCTCATTGAAGAAGGCCGGATGCCCCGAAAGGATCTCGAAGTGGACCAGGCGGCCGCGCTCGTCGAGGGTCACCCGGACGGGGACGTCCCCCTCCACCCTCGCGGATACGGCCAGGTTGGGGTACTCCGGCGCCACGTAGCGGTGGATATCCACGTCCTTGAGGGCGACGATCTCGCCCAGTTCCCGGGAGGAGCGTACGAGGCCCGCCCCGCCGCCCCCGCCGCTCCCGGAGCCGCTTCCGAGGCCGGCCCCCGATCCGGCGCCGGAGGCCGTCCCGCCCCCGGCTGGGCGGGCCGCGACCGCTCCTGGAAGGTCCAGGGAGGCCGCCTCCAGGGGATCCCGATCCTCCGAGGACTGAAGGCGGCTCGGGAGGGCGAAGGCTTTGGGGTTCATGCTGAGGGATTCCAGCCTCGGTCCCGCGCCGCCCGGCAGCTCCGGGCGGGAAAGGTCCGGCTTGGAGGGAGGGGCGGGGGGCCGTTCCGTGAGGACCACCTGCACCGTGCGCGGCCGGCGGGGAGGAGGCTGACTGCGGGGCGCCCAGGCTTCCAGGGCGACCGACAAGAACCCCAGGCCCGCCACCACGAAGGCGGTGGACAGGGCGCTGACGCCGCGGCGGGGCCACGGCGCCACCCGCTGCATGGGATTGGGAATCAGGCCCGGGGGCAGGGGCGGCTCGGCAGAGGTCATGGCATCCACGTGGGTGAGGGGGTCTTCCACTGTGCCGGAAGCGGCGTGGGGTTAACAACCGTCGGAAATGAGGGCGTAGGGCTGGAAGGGAAGGGCCGAGGCCTCCTTCGGGGTCCTCATGCCCCAGAGCACCAGGCGCGAAGCGTAGGGTGCCCAGGTCTCCGGCCGGGCCAGGACCGCCTGGAGGGGCGGGTGCAGGAAGAGCTCCTCGGGCAGGTCCTCCAGCTCGCCGGCGCTGAGGTCCAGGGCCTCTTCGCCCTCCCACAGGAAGCCGCAGCGGGCCTGGGGGCAGGCGGCCCAGAGCTGCAGGACCTCGCTGTGCTCGAAGCTGGAGAAAAGGATCTTGTCCAGGGCCTCCTCCGCCTCCGCCGCCGCCAGGGCCTGCTGCCATCCGGGTTCCCCTTTGAGTTCGACGTTGATGAGCCGCGCGGGCAGTTCCAGGACCTCCGAGAGGCGGGGCAGGGCCTCGCCGTTCCGCAGGCGGGGCAGCTCCGAGGCGCTCATCTTGCGCAGGACGCCCCCCCCCTCCGCGGTTCGGGGCAGGTCCTCGTCGTGGAGCACCATGGAGACGCCGTCCCGGGTCGGCTGCACCGCCAGCTCGAAGCCGTCCCTGCCCGCGGCCAAGGCCGCCCGGAAGGCCTCCATGGCAATCTCGAGGGTGGCGGCGGGGAGGCCGCGGTGGCCGAGGAGGAGGGGGCGCGAAGGGGTCATGGCGAATCCTGGAGGGATCCCTCTACGGTAGCCCAGAGCCGAATTCTTCGTTGACGGGATTCAGGCGATCGGGGCAGGGTAGGGGGATGTCCTGCTTCCCCGTCCCATCCATCCAGATGCCCCCGGTGCCCGGCGCCGTCCGGCCTCGGACCACCATGACCACGACGACCACTACCCTCCGCACGGCGCGGGCGGTCTAGGCGATCCACTTCCCTTGATCCGGCCCCGCACCCGCGGGGCCTTTTTGATGCTCAGGTGCTCCATGCAGACTTCGGCTCCCATCCGCGTGATGAAGTTCGGCGGCACGTCCGTGGGCGGCGCGGAGCGCCTGCGCATGGTGGCGGACCTGGCCCAGGAGGCCCTGAGGGAGGCCCGGGTGCTGCTGGTGGCCTCGGCGGTGAGCGGGGTGACGAACCTCCTGGTGGAGGGGGCCTCGGCGGCCGCCTCGGGGACGATTCCGCCGACCGCCTCCCGGTTCCGGGAGATTCACGGACGGATCCGCGAGGCCCTTCCGGAGCTGGACGGGGCCCGCAATCGCGAGCTGGGCCTGGCTTTGGAGGCCCTGGCCCTGGAACTGGAGGACCTGCTCAAGGGGGTCGCCCTGCTTCGGGAATGCTCGCCCTCGGTGCTGGCCCACCTTTCGGCCCTCGGGGAGCGGGCCTCCTGCGCCATCCTCGCGGCCCTCCTGCGGGCCCGGGGCTCGGAGGTTATGGAACTGGACCCCCGGGAGGTCCTGCCCTGCGCTGGGGACCCGCTCCAGGCCACGCCGCAGCCGGCCTCGATCCGGACCCGCCTCGCCGGGTTCCGGGACGGCGGGGCCCCGCTGGCCCTCCTGCCCGGCTTCTTCGGCGGAGACGCCCACGGCAAGACCCTCTCTTTGGGGAGGGGCGGCTCGGACTATTCCGCGGCTCTGGCGGCGGCGGCGGTGGAGGCGGCGCGGCTGGAGATCTGGACCGACGTGGACGGCATCTACACCGCCGATCCTCGATTGGTCCCGGAGGCGACCTCCATTCCCGAAGTGAGCTTTGAAGAAGCCATGGAGCTGGCCCATTTCGGGGCCAAGGTCCTCCACCCCAAGACCATCGCCCCCGCTCGGGAGCGGGGCATCCCCGTGCGCGTCTGCAACAGCTTCGAACCCGAGCGGCCGGGCACCCTGGTGAAGGCGCAGGCGGCGGCCCCCCCCCACGCGGTGCGAGGCATCACCTGCCTGCGGGGCCTGGTCCTGCTGGACATCACGGGCCCGGGGATGAAGGGCGTGCCCGGGGTCGCGGCCCGGGCCTTCGGGGCCCTCGCGGCCAAGGTCATTTCCGTGGCGCCCACCACCCAGGCCAGCAGCGAATGCGCCATCACCATGGCGGTGGCGGAGGAGGTGGCGGCGGCGGCGGTGGAGGCCCTGCACGGGGCCTTCGAGGCGGAGATCGCCGCGGGGCGGGTGGACCAGGTGGAGGTCCGGGGGGACCTGGCCATCCTCAGCATCGTCGGGGACGGCATGAGGCACCGCATGGGCGTGGCCGGGACCTTCTTCGGGGCCCTCGCCTCCGTGGGGTGCAACATCGTCGCCATCGCACAGGGCTCCAGCGAGCCAAACATCTCGGCGGTGCGCACGGAGACCGACCCGGCCCCTGCCGGGCACC
>CAYSXG010000264.1:0-5029 GCA_964434895.1 uncultured Solibacteraceae bacterium
CACCTGCTGGGGCAGTTCCACATGGGCGGCGAGGGGGAGGTCAAGCAGGCCATCCACGCCGCCATGGCGGCCCATCGGGACTGGGCCGCCCTGCCCTGGGAGGCCCGGGCCGCGGTGTTCCTCAAGGCCGCGGACCTGCTCCAGGGGCCCTACCGCGACGTCCTGAACGCCGCCACCATGCTGGGCCAGAGCAAGACGGCCCACCAGGCCGAGATCGATAGCGCCTGCGAGCTGGTGGACTTCTTCCGCTTCAACGTCGCCTACTACGAGCAGCTGCTGAGGGAGCAGCCCCAGAGCGGGCCGGGCATGTGGAACCGCCTGGAACATCGCCCCTTGGAGGGCTTCGTCTTCGCGGTGACGCCCTTCAACTTCACCTCCATCGCGGGGAACCTCCCCACCGCCCCGGCCCTCTGTGGGAACACGGTGATCTGGAAGCCGGCCTCCACCTCGGTCTACAGCGCCCACTTCCTCATGAAGCTTTTGAAGGAGGCGGGCCTGCCCGATGGTGTCATCAACCTCGTCTACGGCTCGGGCTCTGCCATCGGGGACCCGGTGCTGGCGGACAGCCACCTGGCGGGCATCCACTTCACGGGCTCTACGGGGGTCTTCCACGGGATGTGGAGGACGGTGGGCTCGAACATCGCCACGTACAAGGCCTACCCCCGTCTGGTGGGGGAGACCGGCGGCAAGGACTTCATCCTGGCCCACCGCAGCGCCGACCCCCGGGCCCTCACCACCGCCATCGTGCGCGGGGCCTTCGAGTACCAGGGCCAGAAGTGCTCCGCCGCCAGCCGGGTCTACGTGCCGTCCAATCTCTGGCCCCTCATCAAGGACGACCTCGTGGCCCAGGTGGAATCCCTCCGGATGGGCGACGTGGCGGACTTCTCCAACTTCATGGGGGCGGTCATCGACGCCGGTTCCTTCAGGACCCAGCGCGCCGCCATCGAGGGGGCCCGTGCCGCCTCGGATGCCTCCATCCTCGTGGGGGGGCAGTGCGACGATAGCCAGGGTTACTTCGTCCGGCCCACCATCATCCAGGCCGAGAACCCCGGCTACGCCACCATGTGCGAGGAGCTCTTCGGGCCCGTCCTGACCCTCCACGTCTACGACGAGCACAAGTTCCCCGAAATCCTCAAGACGGTGGACCAGACCAGTCCCTACGCCCTCACCGGCGCCATCTTCGCCCAGGACCGCTACGCCGTGCAGAAGGCCCTCGAAGGGCTTCGCTACGCCGCGGGGAACTTCTACATTAACGACAAGCCCACCGGCGCGGTGGTGGGCCAGCAGCCCTTCGGGGGGGGACGCGCCAGCGGCACCAACGACAAGGCCGGTTCCATCCTGAACCTGCTGCGGTGGATCAGCCCGAGGGCCATCAAGGAGACCTTCGTTCCCCCCACGGATTACCGCTATCCCTTCATGTCCGCCGAATGAGCCCGGCCCCGTGACCCCGGTCACCGGAGGCCCCTGAGATCCTGGATCCTTTCGCATCGAGACACTCATGGCCATCAAGAACGAGACCCCCCTTTTCCCCCTCCGGAAGGGGAAGCACACCCGCCAGGCCCACGTGGACCTGCCCGAGGGCACCTTCGAAGAGGAACACGCGCGCCAGGGCTTCTTCGGCAAGACCACCCACCTCTACCGCCTGCACCCGGTCACCGACTGGACGCGCATCGAGGGGCCCCTGCGGCCCCATAGCTACGACCTCAACCGGCTGGACTGGGCCAGCGCCGACGAGGCCATGAAGGCCTCCATGTTCGGTTCCGTGGAGGCGGCCTTCGCTCCCGTATGCTTCCTGCACAACGCCGACGTGGCCCTCCATTGGGTGGCCCCCGGGGCCATGGACTTCTTCTACCGCAATGCGGACGGGGACGACGTCTACTACATCCACGCGGGGGGGGGGCGGCTGGAGACCACCTTCGGGGTCCTGAACTACCGCAAAGGGGACTACCTCGTGATTCCCCGGGGCACCACCTACCGCTTCCTGCCTTCGGGGGATTCGCAGCGCTACCTGCTCATCGAGAGCACCGGCGAGGTCACCCTGCCGGACCGGAACCAGCTGGGCCCCAACGCCATCTTCGATCCGGCGGTCATCGACACCCCGGAGCTGGAGGCCTACGAGGAGTCCACCCAGGGCCGGAGCGCCGGCCGCGAATGGGCGGTCCACATCAAGCGCGACAACGAAATCACCAAGGTCTACTACCCCTTCAACCCCAACGACGTGGTGGGCTGGAAGGGGGACCTTACCGTGTGGCGCGTGAACATCATGGACATCCGTCCGGTCATCAGCCACCGCTACCACCTTCCCCCCAGCGCCCACACCACGTTCATGGGGCAGAACTTCGTCATCTGTTCCTTCGTGCCGCGGCCCTTCGAGGAGGAGGAGGGGGCGGTCCGGGTGCCCTTCTTCCACTCCAACATCGACTACGACGAGGTGCTTTTCTATTCGGACGGGAGCTTCTTTTCCCGGGATGGCATCGGCCACGGCATGATCACCTGGCATCCCCAGGGCATTCATCACGGGCCCCATCCCAAGGCCATCCCCCTCAGCCGGACGAAGGAGCGCACCGACGAGGTGGCCGTCATGGTGGACACCTACCGGCGCCTTCAGCCCACGCCGGCGGCGGGCCTGGTGGAGAACGCGAACTACTGGGCGAGTTGGAAATAGAGCCTTGAGTCTCGAGCGCTGAATCCTGAGCATGATGGGAGGCGGGCCCGCTGAGGCCCGCTGCTTTTGCCTCAGGGCCCAGGACTATCCCCCATGCTCCTCCTCGAATCCAAACTCGACACCTTCGTCCGCTGGCTGGATCGGGCGGGCTGGCACAAGCTGCAGCACCTGGGACTGGTCCTTCTCACGGGCCTCCTGATCTTGTGGGCCGTGGGCCTGGTGGCTCGGGCCATCCGCCGCGCCGTGGACGACGGCAACGACGACGTCACCACCGAGGCGGAGCGGCGGGCAGACACCCTGGGAGCCGTGTTGAGGAACGCTGCCCGGGTGGTGGTGGCGGTCTTCCTCCTGTTGATGACCCTCCAGGAATTCGGCGTGAACATCGGTCCCCTGGTGGCCGGCGCGGGCGTCGCGGGCGTGGCCCTGGGCTTCGGGGCCCAGAGCCTGGTGAAGGACGTCATCGCGGGCTTCTTCCTCCTGCTGGAAAACCAGTTCGCGGTGGGGGACATCATCAGCATCGACGACGCCAAGCACCAGGGCACCGTGGAGCGCATGACCCTGCGCGTCACCCAGCTGAGGGACTCCGAGGGCCGGGCCCACTACCTGCCCAACGGCTCCATCCAGAAGGTGGTAGTGCTCTCCAAGGAGTTCAGCCGGGCCCTGGTGGACGTGGAGGTGGGCTACGACGTGGATCTGGACGGGGTCTTCGAGGTCCTGCGCGAGGTCGGGGAGGGCCTGCTGAAGGACTGGCCGGACTGGGTGCTGGAGCCCCTGGACGTGAAGGGGGTGGAGGCCTTCGGGAAGGACGGCTGCACCATCCGCACCCTCACGAAGACGGCCCCGGGCAAGCAGTGGGACGTGCAGCGGGAGCTGCGGAAGCGCATCATCCAGAGCTTTCGCGAGGCCGGCATCTCCAATCCCATCCCCCAGCGCATCGTGCATACCCACGTGGCCGGTGGCGACGGGGAGGGCGCCGAATAGCGCTCAGGATTTGAGGCGGAGGCCCACGAGGCGCCAGGCTTCTGAGAGGTCCTCCCGCTGTAGGGCCCGATGGATGGCTTCCTCCAGCTGCACGGCGCCGCTCGGATCGCCGGGCCGGGCCTCCACGCCTTCCAGGTCCGGCAGCTCCGCGCTGTTGGCCAGGCGGCCCAGATCGTTGGCGCTGAGGACATGGCTTTCCTTCAGCGCTTCCGGAAGCTGGTCCCATCCGATGGGTTGGCCCGCGGGCTTGGCGATCTCGAAGAGGGCCGCGCCGCTGGCTCGGGTGTAGAAGGCGCCCCCGTTGCGGCCCACCAGGTCCAGCCGGTCCGGGTGCAGGATGCCTTGGGCGAAGCAGTCCTCGCGGGCATGGAAGCACCGCACCTCGCCGATGAGCATGAGGCCCGAGCCGGGGCCGCTGCCCAGCTCCACGACCTGGTGCAGCCGACACTCCATCTGGAAGGGGCTCTCCGCCACGAGGGCAGGCTTCACGAGCCGAGCGGGCGCGGGGGTGAAGCCGGACTTGATGAACTCGTCCACCCCGTCGCCGTACTCGGCGCTGGCCACGTTCATCTGCTGGACCATTCCGTAGCTGACCGTGGCCACCACGAATTCCCCGGTGGCCACGGCGTTCAGGTAGGTGTGCTTGACGGTGCCGTCGCGGCCGCGGCGGTTGGGGGCGAAGGCCACCATCGGGGGATTGGAGCCGAAGGCGTTGAAGAAGGAGAAGGGTGCGAGGTTGCGTACGCCCTCGGGGGAGATGGTGGAGGCGAAGGCGATGGGCCGGGGCCCCACCCCGCCGCAGAGCAAGGCGTTCGTTTCGATGGGGCCGAGCTCGGAAGGGAGGATGGAGCGGAGGGCCATGGGAGCGCCCGATCAGGCCCGGGGAGCCTGCGCGAGGGCCCCCGCGTGGTCCATCATGCGGGGGCCCACGGCCACCAGGGTGGGAGGGAGGTTCGGACCGGCGGCCCGCACGATGCGGTTTTCCAGGCGGCCGAGGCCTTCGATCTCCATGGAGACCAGGTCCCCTTCCTTCAGCCAGAGGTTGTCCGTGACCTTGGATCCGTTGAGCTCCAGCAGGCAGCCGGTCCCCACCGTGCCGCTGCCGAGGACTTCGCCGGGGTTCACCTGCACGCCGTAGGCGGTGCGCTGGAGGATCTGGGCGAAGGTCCAGTTCATCGTGCTCGCGTTGCCCTCGCTGAGAAGCCGGCCATTGACGGTGCAGGTCATGCGGGCGTTGAGCACCTCCCCCTGGGGGGTCCTCTCCAGGGGCAGTTCCTCCTTGGTCACCAGCCAGGGGCCCAGGCCCGTCGCGAAGTCCTTGCCCTTGCAGGGGCCCAGGGAGAGCTTCATCTCCTCCATCTGGAGCATGCGGGCGCTCCAGTC
>CAYSXG010000265.1:0-5011 GCA_964434895.1 uncultured Solibacteraceae bacterium
GCACGGTGGGCCTCAGCTCCTGCTTCGGCCTCATGGGACCGGCGCCTGCGGTGCCTCGCCCCTGCGGGGCTGCGCTGGTCTGGCCGCGTTGGCGCATCACAGGGTCCTCATGATCCGCTCGATGGAGGCGGCCCTCTTCCCATCGGTCGAGATCAGCACCGCATGAAGCTGGAGATCCCCCTCGGCCACCTCGTACTTGGCCCGCTGGACGCTGAGGAAGCGGCTGAGGCTGGCCTCCTTCTTCATGCCGATGACCCCCGCGTAGGGGCCCGTCATGCCGATATCCGTCACGTAGGCCGTGCCCCCGGGCAGCAGCTTGGCGTCCAGGGTGGGGACGTGGGTGTGGCTGCCCACCACCGCCGCCACCCGGCCGTCCAGATGCCAGCCCATGGCCTGGGCCTCGCTGGTGGCCTCCGCGTGCATGTCCACGATCACCAGGTCCGCCCGCTCCTTCTGCAGGATCCCGTCCACGGCCCGGAAGGGGCAGTCGCAGGGGGGCATGTGCACCCGGCCCATGAGGTTCACCACCATGACCTCGGCCCCCGAGGGGGTGTGCAGCTTCACGAAGCCCTGGCCGGGGGTGCCAGGGGGGTGGTTGAGGGGCCGCAGGAGGCGGGGCTCCTTCTGGAAGTAGGCGGCGATGTCCTTGACGTCGAAGGCGTGGTTGCCCGTGGAGATGACGTCCACCCCCAGGTTCTCGAACCAGTCCCGGGCGATGCGCTCGGTGATGCCGTGGCCGTGGGCGGCGTTCTCCCCGTTGACGACGACGAAGTCCAGGGCGCATTCCCGGCGCAGGGAGGGCAGGTGCTCCTCCAGGAGCCGTCGCCCCGGCTCCCCCACCACGTCGCCCAATACGAGGATCCTCATCCCTCCACGCTAAGGCAGGCGGCCCGAAAAGCCTACTCAGCGCCCGGCGGCCCGCATCCGGCGGACCATCTCTTCAGGGTCCACGTCCTCCACGTGGGCGCCGATCCACCACTGGTTGCCGGCCCCGTCCACCACCCCCGCGTTGCGGTCCCCGTAGAACTGGTCCGCGGGCTCCATGAGGGAGGTGGCGCCGGCGGCCAGGGCCCGGCGGTAGAGGGTGTCCACGTCGGCCACGTAGAGGTAGAGGGTGGCGGGCCGGGGAGGGTAGCCCTCCTTGGCCTCCCCCAGCATGAGCATGGAATTCCCGAGGCGGACCTGGGCGTGCATGATGCGCCCGGAGTCCGCGACCATGCGGTCGGTTTCCTCGGCGTCGAAGGCGGCCTTCAGGAAGTCCAGCACGCGGTCCACCCCTTCGCAGACCAGGTAGGGCGTGACGGTGTGGAAGCCTTCGGGAATGGGGTTCACGGCCATGGTCGCTCCAGGGAATGCCCGGAGCATAGCGCGCCCGGTTGAACACCTCGGGACGGATAAGTAGAAAACATTTTCATTGACGCCCCCTTCGGGGCCCCATTAGCTTAAAAGGTTGGAGTTTACGTCTGATGATCCTGCCCTTCCTCCCTTCGGTTCTGGTCTCGCCCCCGGCCTCCCCCGCCGCCAATGCCGCCGCGGGCACCGTGAGCGGGCGAATCCGGGACGACCAGGGGCGCCCGGTGACCGGGGCGGTGCTGCTCCTGACGAACAAGGTCTCGGGCTACCGCCAGTCCGTGAAGACCGACGCCCAGGGCCGCTTCGTCCTGCACAACGTGCCCTTCAACGAGTACCACCTGGAGGCCGACGCCCCGGGCTTCGGGCAGGTCCACCAGAACCTGGAAGTTCGGACCAACCTCCCGGTGGAGGTGAACCTGGCCCTGAAGGCCGTCTCCGCCACGGTGGTGGTGGAGGAGTCCGTGAGCCTCATCGAGGAGCACCCCTCCAGCCACCTGGACATCGACCGCTCCACCATCGAAAAGATCCCCTCCTCGGTCCAGAGCCGGGCCATGGAGAGCATCCTCCTCACCACCCCGGGCTTCATCCAGGACGAGAACGGCCGCTCTCACTTCCGCGGGAGCCACGGCCAGGTGATGTTCGTGGTGGACGGCGTGCCGGTGACGGACCAGGTCCAGGCCACCTTCTCCAACTCCCTGGACCCCGCCCAGGTGGAGAGCATGGAGGTCATCACCGGGGGCGTCAGCGCCGAGTACGGCGGCAAGCCCGTGGCGGTGGTGAACCTCACCTCCAAGACGGGCCTCGGGGTTCCCGGCGGCTTCGAGGGGGATCTCTCCTTCGGGGCCTCCCGCTTCAGCACCTTCGAGACCGCCGCCTCCCTGAGGGGGGGGTCGGAGGCCTTCGGCTACTTCGTCACGGCGGCGGCCTCCCGGAGCGACCGCTTCCTGGACCCCGTCAACTTCGAGAACCTCCACAACCACGGCCGGACGGGTCGGGTGTACAGCCGCTTCGACTGGGTGCTCGGGGATAGCGACACCCTGCGCCTCTCCTTCGGCGGGGGCCAGACCCGGCGGGACGTGGTGAACCTGGCCAGCCAGGAGGCCGCGGGCCAGGACCAGCGGGTGGAGAACCTCGACGGCAACCTGAGCCTGGGTTGGACCCACCTCTTCAGCCCCACCCGCAGCCTGGACGCCTCCCTCTTCTACCGCCACGCCACCGCCAAGCTCCTGCCCACGAAGGACCTGGCCCCGGGTTTCACGGACGGGGGTCCGGACTTCCCCTTCTGGGCCCGGCAGGACCGCTCCCTCGACAACGAGGGCGCGGTGCTTGCCTTCACCCAAAAGAACGGGGAGACGACCTTCAAGGCGGGCCTGCAGTACGTGCGCTACCCCATCCACGAGCGCTTCGGCTTCGCCATCACCGACGTCCATCAGGTGGACGACCCCGCCACCGGCCAGCCGGATCCCGCCAACCCCCTCTACCCCTACACCTCCGCCGGGGGGGGCCACCTCTTCTCCTTCGAGGAGCGCATCGCCCCCTCCCTGGCCTCGGCCTATGTCCAGGACGCGGTGAAGGCCGGCAACTGGAACCTGGCCCTGGGCCTGCGCTACGACCGCTACCACGGGCGGGACTTCGACCAGGGCCAGCTCCAGCCCCGGGTCGGCCTCTCCTACAGCCTGCCCTCCATCGGCTCCCTCTTCCGGGTGGTCTACGACCGCCTGCTCATCACGCCGGAAAACGAGGGCCTGGCCCTCTCCACCTCCCAGCGGGCCTGGACGGCCCTTTCGGGCCTCTACACCCCCGTGGCCCGGCTGCGGTCCGAGCTGCAGGACAGCTACCTGGTGGGCCTGGAGCAGGAGGTGGGGAAGACCGCCAAGGTGAGCCTGGAGTACTGGTGGAAGGACCGCGCCAACTCCGCGGACAATTCCCAGTTCCTCAACACGGGCGTGCTCTTCCCCATCGCCGCCGCCCGGGGCCGCTTCCACGGCATGGACCTGCGTGTCGACCTGGTGCCCGTGAATGGTTGGTCCGGCTACCTGAGCGCGGGCACCGTGCGGACCGTCTTCTACGGCCCCACGGTGGGGGGGCTGGACGCCGCATCCTCCTCGGAAACGGGCCCCTACCTCATCGACCACGACGAGAAGCTGACCCTGCAGCTGGGGATCCGCTACGAGAAGCAGGGCTTCTACGGCCAGGCCATCGGCCGCTACGATTCCGGCCTCATCGCCGGGGACCCCGCCTCCGTGGCCGGCAACCCGGACTACGACTTCGGCGTCCCCTACGTGCGCCGCGAGCAGGACAGCCTGGTGGGCCAGGTGTACCGCATCCGTCCGCGCACGGTGTGGAATTTCAGCCTGGGCCAGGAGATCCCGCTGGGGGCCAAGCGCTCCCTCCAGGTGGGCCTGGACCTGCTGAACGCCTTCGACGAGAAGGGTCTCTACAACTTCCTGTCGGTCTTCGGCGGCACCCACGTCATCCCGCCCCGCACCCTGGCGGCCCGGCTGAAGTTCCGCTTCTGATAGGGGCGTTTACTTTTAGCCCCAGACCCGGCTGCCGCCCACCCAGGTGCCCACGGTCTTCCCGGGCAGGGTCCAGCCCTTGAAGGGGGTGTTGTAGGACCTGCTTTGGATGAAGGCGCGGTCCACCTGCACCCGGGCTTCGAGATCGATGAGCGTGAAGTCCGCCGGGTGGCCCACCCTCAGGCTGCCCAGGCCCTGGTCGTCCAGATGGAAGACCTTGGCCGGCTCCCAGGTGAGGAGGCTGATGGCCTTCTCCAGGCTGATGACCTTCTTGGCCACCAGCAGGTCCAGCGTGAGGGGGAACGCCGTCTCCAGGCCGATGACGCCGAAGGCCGCGATGGGCAGTTCCACTTCCTTGTCGTCCCAGCCGTGGGGGGCGTGGTCCGTGGCGATGGCGTCGATGGTGCCGTCCGCCAGGGCCTCCAGGATGGCCTCCAGGTCCCGGTCGCTTCGCAGGGGCGGGTTCATCTTGTAGTCGGAGTCGAAGCGGGTGAGCTCCTTGTCCGTGAGGGCGAAGTGGTGGGGCGTCACCTCCGCCGTGACGCGCAGGCCCCGGGCCTTGGCCTCCCGCACCATGCGCATGCTCCCGGCGGTGCTGAGGTGGGCCAGGTGGAGGTGGCCGCCGCTGTGCTCGGCGAGCACGATGTCCCGGGCCACCATGGCCTCCTCGGCGGCGGAGGGGATGCCCAGGCAGCCCAGGCAGGCGCTCCAGGCCCCCTCGTGCATGTAGCCCTTGCCGGCGAGGTCCTTGTCCTCCTCGTGGGCCACGATGGGCACGTCCAGCCACTTGGTGTACTCCAGGGCCCGGCGCATGATGGCGGCGTTCATGACCGGCAGGCCGTCGTCGCTGAAGGCCACGCAGCCGGCGGCCTTCAAGGTGCCGTAGTCCGCCAGCTCCTCGCCCTTGAACTCCTTGGTGACCGCCCCGATGGGGAAGTAGCGGGCCAGGCCGGCCTTCTTCGCGCGGTCCAGCATGAGCTCCGTGATGGCCACGCTATCGTTCACGGGCCGGGTGTTGGCCATGGCGCAGACGGCCGGTAAGCCCCCCGCCACCGCCGCGCCGCCGCCGGTCTCGGTGCTTTCCTTGCCGGTCTGGCCCGGCTCCCGGAAGGGGACGTGGAGATCGATGAAGCCCGAAG
>CAYSXG010000266.1:0-5007 GCA_964434895.1 uncultured Solibacteraceae bacterium
CTTCGACCTGGACAAGGTGGCGGCCAAGGTCCGGGCCCGTGACGCGTTGGGTCGCATGTACTCCCTGGTGGTGGTGGCGGAGGGGGCCCAGCCCCAGGAAGGGGGCCGCGCCCTGCTGGAGGCGGCCGAGGCCGGCCAGAACGAGCGCCTCGGCGGCATCGGCGACCAGGTGGCCCGGGGCCTCCAGGCCCGCACCGGCAAGGAGGCCCGGGTGGTGGTGTTGGGCCACCTCCTCCGGGGCGGGAGCCCCACGGCCTTCGACCGCCTGGCGGCGCTGCGCTTCGGGGCCGCCGCGGTCCGGGCCCTGGAGGAGGGCCAGAGCGGCGTCATGGTGGCCCTGGCCTACCCCAACGTGAACCACGTGCCCCTGGCCGACGTGGCCGGGCGCATGAAGGCCGTCCCCCTGGACAGCGACACCTTGGCCACCGGCAGGGACCTGGGCATCTGCTTCGGGGACTGACCTACAGGGTCAGGTGGGCCAGGTGCTCTTCGGAGCTGATGGGGGTGTTGGGCTCGTCGTGGATGATCTTGCCGTCCCGCAGCTTCACGATGCGGTGGGCGTGGCGGGCGATGTCCTCTTCGTGGGTCACCAGCACGATGGTGTTGCCCTTCTGGTACAGCTCCTCGAAGAGGGCCATGATCTCCACGCTGGTCTTCGTGTCCAGGGCCCCCGTGGGCTCGTCCGCCAGGAGCAGGCTGGGATCGTTGACCAGGGCCCGGGCGATGGCCACGCGCTGGCGCTGGCCGCCGGAGAGCTGGTTGGGCATGTGGTCGGCCCGGGTGTCCAGGCCCACGTTCCCCAGGGCCCGGTGGGCCCGGGCGTGGCGGTCCTCGGGCTTCAGCCCCGCGTAGATGAGGGGCAGCTCCACGTTCTGCAGGGCCGTGGTGCGGGCCAGGAGGTTGAAGGTCTGGAAGACGAAGCCGATCTCCTCGTTGCGGATCTGGGCCAGCTCGTCGTCGCTCATGGTTTCCACGCGCTTCCCGTTCAGCTCGTACTTGCCGGAGCTGGGGGTGTCCAGGCAGCCGATGACGTTCATCATCGTGGACTTTCCGGAGCCCGAGGGGCCCATGATGGCCACGTACTCCCCCCGATGGATGGTCATGGAGACCCCGTCCAAGGCCCGCACCTCCATGTCCCCCATCTGGTAGACCTTGGTGATGTCCTTGAGATCGATCAGGGGGGCGTCGGCCATGGGAACCTCGAAACTGCCTCGGGAATTGATTAGTGTGCGCCCGAGGGGCCCCCGGGTTCCATAGGGAATTCGTCCGAGGCCCCCCGGGGTTTAGGCGTGGTGCCGTAGGTGATCAGGGCCGCCGCCAGAAGGACGAGCCCGTCGGCCCCCAGGACCCAGCGGGGCCCGTAGTGGCCCAGGGCCTGGGCCGCCTCCCCGGCCAGCAGGTTGCCCAAGGGGGTGATCCCCAGGATGGCAGTCAGGAAGATGCCGTTGACGCGCCCCCGCAGCTCCGGGGGGGCCCCTTGCTGGACCAGGCCGCTCATGAGGGTCAGGAAGGTGGCCTGGGCCACGCCCAGAATGAAAAAGACCCCCACAGCCGCCCAGGGATGGGTCAGGACCCCCAGCAGGATCAGGCCCACCCCGAAGAGGCCGTAACCCCAGAACAGGCGGGGCCGCTTGTCCCGCCCCTGCCGGTCCCGGGTCACCCCCAGGGCTCCCAGCACGGCCCCTACACCGAAGGAGGCCAGCAGGCCCGCCACCCCCCGCTCCCCCAGGTGGAGATGGCGAGCCCCGTAGACCGGGAGCAGGGCGAAGTAGCTCCAGGCGAAGAGGCCCGAAATGACGGCCAGGACCAGGAGGCTGGACATGTCCGGGTTGCTCCGGAAGGCGGCCCAGCCTTCTCGGTAGGTCCCCCCCGCGTCGGATCTCCGGGGGGAGTGGGCCGGCCTCATCCGGTGGCACACCCCGATGAGGGGGAGGAAGGTGAGGGCGTTCAGGAGAAAATTCCCCGAGGCCCCGACGAAGGGAAACAGGAAGGCCGCCAGGGCCGGCCCCAGGATGCGGCTGAGGTTGAACTGGATGGACATCACCCCCATGGCCGCCGGAATGCGCTCCGGGGCCACCAGGTCCCCGATGAGGCTCTGGGCCAGGGGCATGGAAAAGGCCGAGCCCAGGCCGCTGGCCAGGGCGAAGGCCAGGAGGCCGTGGAGGCCCAGTTTCCCCCTCCAGGCCAGGAGCCCCATGACCGCGGCGAGGCCCATGAGCCAGGCCTGGGCCAGGGCCAGGGCCCGGCGGCGCTCCACCCGGTCCGCCAAGAGGCCCCCGAGGGGCACGAAGACCAGGATGGCCAGGCCCGACGCGAAACCCAGGCGCCCGCCCCAACGGGCCGCCTCGGGCCCCGAAAGCAGCAGGGTCAGCCACTGCTCGGAAAAGATCTGCATCCAGTTCCCGATATTCGAGCCGAGGGCCGCCAGCATGAAGACCACCAGGGTGCGCTCCCGCCAGATGGGGGGGGCCTCCCCGCTCATGCGGGAACGTCCAGGGCCAGGGCCAGGCCCAGTCCCCCGCCGATGCCCAGGGCGGCCACGCCCAGGCCCCCGCCCCGGCGGCGCAGCTGGTGCACGAGGGTCACGAGGATCCGCGCCCCGCTGGCCCCGATGGGATGGCCGAGGGCCACCCCGCCCCCGGCCACGTTCAGGCGGTCCAGGGGGAGGTCCAGGGCCTGGACGCAGACGAGGACCTGGGCCGCGAAGGCCTCGTTGAGCTCCCACAGGTCCACGTCCGCCACCCCCAGGCCCAGCTCCGCCAGGAGCCGCTGGATCGCGGGAACGGGACCCAGGCCCATGTCCATGGGATCCAGGGCCGCCTCGGCCCAGCCCAGGACCCGGGCCAGGGGGCGGGCCCCCCCGGCCTGGTCCGGCCGGGCCAGCAGCAGGGCCGCGGCCCCGTCCGCCAGGGCCGAGGCGTTCCCCGCCGTGATCTGCCCCTCCGGATCGAAGACCGGCTCCAGGCGGGCCAGGGCCGAGGCGTCGGCGTCCCGGACGCACTCGTCCCGTTCGAGGCGAGGGTGCGCCTGGATTTCGCCGCCGCAGTCCGCCTCCCGGGCCCGGCGGTGGCTCCGAGCCGCGACGGCGGCCGCATCGACCCGCAGGATGCCGCAGCGGCGGGCCAGGGCCTCCACGGTTTCGCCCATGAGCCTTCCCGTCACCGGGCAGCGGAGGCCGTCCTGGTGCATGACGTCGGGCAGGGTCCGATGGCCCATCCGGAAGCCCCAGCGGAGGCCTGGGACCAGGTGGGGGGTGTCGCTCATGGCCTCGCTCCCCCCCACGAGCACCGGGGCCTCGGCCCCCAGCAGCAGGTCCTGGCAGCCGAGGATGGCGGCCTGAAGGCTGGAACCGCAGGCCATGTTCACCGTATGGGCCGGGGTCTCCGGGGGGAGCCCCGCCCGGAGGGCCACGGTGCGGGCGGGGTTCATGCCCTGGGTGTGGCTTCGGGCCAGGCCCCAGATCACCTTCCCCGGGAGGGCCGGCGGGGCCTCGAGGAGACCCCTCACCAGGGTCTCCCCCAGGGACACGGCCCCCAGGCCGGCCAGGCTGCCGCCGTAGCGCCCCTGGGGCAGCCGGCGAGCCTCCAACACCCACAGGGGCTGGGACGATCTCATGGAATCGATCCCCGGGAGGGCAGGTCCGGGGTGGACTCCATGTGACCCAGCATGACGTCCGGCGGGAACCAGAGGTCCAGGAGGGCCTTGTGCCGGGCCCCCAGCTCCCGCACCCAGAAGCTCAGGCGGGCCCCCCAGCCGTGCTCCCCCGTGCTGCAGGGCACCCCATAGGCGTCCACGCCTAGATGGTGGGCCAGGTACAGGGCTCTTGGGAGGTGGAAGTCCGAGGTGACCAGGTAGGCCCGCTCCACGCCGAAGATGAGGTTGGCCCGCTTGAGGCTGTCGTAGGTCCGGCGGCCCGCGAAGTCCAGGACGATGCGCTCGGGGGGGACCCCCTGGCGCTGGAGCCAGCGCCGCATGGCCTGGGGTTCGTTGTAGCTGGCGCTGCGATTGTCCCCGCTCACCAGGATCCAGGAGGCCTTGCCGGCCCGGAAGAGACCCAGGGCCGCCCCGAGGCGCGCCTCCAGCACCTGGGTGGGCTCCCCGTCCGCATAGACCCCGGCCCCCAGGACCAGGACGGGAGTTCCCACCCATGGGGCCCCCTCCAGGGCCACGGTCCTTTCCCGGGCGTAGGCCGGGAACCTCCAGAGGGCCCAGTGCAGATCCAGAAGAAGGCCCGCCAACACAAGGGGCAGGCCCAGCCTCTTCCCCCACCGGGGAAAAAGGCGACCCCGCTTCCTCGGGCTCGGGGTGGGTTCAGAGATCGGCATCGTGGGTCCGGACAACGTGGGTTAGCATAACCCTTCACCCCGAACCGGACCCCCAGGCGGGGGATTGGATGGATATGCGCATGAACGTGCTCGGTACCCCATGGGCGGCGACCTCCGCGAGCCCTCGGAAACGTCCCCTCGGCCTTCTGGTGTTGGCCCTGGCCGCCGGGGCCACGGGGTGCTTCCGGGCGGGGGGGATCCAGCGCCCCCTGGCCATCGCCGCCGAGATCCCCGCCCTGGGAGGGGACCGGGTCCACGGCCTGAAGACCGCCGCAGGTCCCGGGGACTATTACCTAGGCAATGATTACCTAGAACTGGCGGTGGACGGGGCCCTCTTCGGGGATCGGGAGGCCCTGGCCGGAGCCGTCGCCGGCGGCAGCATCGTGGACGTGGGTTACGTCAATTTCGATACCAGCTTCCGCCGGGTTTCCATGCCTGGGGACCAGCTGGAGCGCCTCAGCCCCGTGGTGAACCACGACCCGGACATCCCCCTGGTCTTCGATCGCATCTCCCCCATCACCCAGGGCGGGACCCGGGTGGAAATGGAGGGCGGGGTCTACGACCCCCTCCACAAGCTCGTGGGAGCCTCCTGGGACGCCCAGAATCGGGTCTCCGGGCTCAAAGTCTTGCACACGCTGAGCTTGGGTAAGACGGATCGCTTCTTCACCCTGACCACGACCCC
>CAYSXG010000267.1:0-4995 GCA_964434895.1 uncultured Solibacteraceae bacterium
CGCCGGCCGGCAGCGGGATGAAGGCGCTGCGCTGATGGAGGTTCAGATGGATCCGTGGGGAGGCGAGGCCCTGCTCCCGGGTCTGCACGCCGTCCACCCACGCCTGGAAGTGGACTGGGGCCTTGCCATGGTTCCGGTACTGGACGCAGGACACCCCATCCACCTGCACCACCCGGGCCTGGAGATGGAGGCCCTGGGGGCCCAGTTCCAACACGGGGATCCAGGGCGCCGCCGAGGGAGCCTCCTGGGGATCCTGGGCGCCTAGGGCGCAGCACATCGCGGGGGCCAACAAGGCCCGGACTGTCATGGAACGCATTCGACCTCCAAAGGACACCCGACCATCCGGTCGTGAGCTATTAGCCCAAGGTGTATGGATATCGAGAGTAACAAATTGACTTCAATATCGGTGTTAAGAGTTGTGAAGCATGACAACTGACTTCAAATCAGGTTTTTAAGGTTGAAACCGAGAAACCTGGATCCCGAAAGCCAAAGAGTCAGGGAGAAATCTGCCCGTCTGAACGCTCGCTCTCGTCTACGAAAAGGAAGTAGGCCATAAGAGTTGTTTACAGTTTCGGTCTCAGACCCTTTATCACATCCGCTCCACCGCCATGGCGATGGCGTTCCCGCCTCCCAGGCAGAGGGCCGCGACGCCGCGCTGCTTGCCGTGGCGCTCCAGAGCATGGAGGAGGGTGGCCATGACCCGGGCGCCGCTGGCGCCGATGGGGTGGCCCAGGGCCACGGCGCCGCCGTGGACGTTGAGGCGGTCCACGGGGATCTTCAGTTCCCGGTGGGTGGCCACCAGCTGCACGGCGAAGGCCTCGTTGATCTCCCAGAGGTCCACGTCGGGGACCCCCCAGCCCAGCTTGGCCAGGAGCTGCTGGATGGCGGGCACCGGGGCCATGGTGACCCACTGGGGCTCCACCCCGGCGGTGGTCCAGCCCAGGATGCGGGCCTGCACCGGCAGGCCGTGGGCGGCGGCGAAGGCCTCCGTGGCCACCAGGGCCGCGGCGGCGCCGTCGTTGACGCCGGGGGCGTTGCCGGCGGTGACGGTGCCCTCCTTCTGGAAGGCGGGGCGGAGCTTGGCCAGCAGGTCCATCGAGGTGTCCGCCCGGGGGCCCTCGTCCGTGTCCACCACCACGTCCCCCTTGCGGCCCGGGACGGCGACGGGCACGATCTCGGCCTGGAAGGCGCCCTCCTGGATGGCCCTCAGGGCCTTGCGGTGGCTTTCCAGGGCCCATTCGTCCTGGTCCTGGCGGCTGACGCCGTATTTCTGGGCCACCAGCTCCCCGGTGGCGCCCATGCTCTGGTCCGTCATGGCGCACCAGAGGCCGTCGTGGGTCATGGCGTCCAGGGCCTGGGCGTGGCCCATGCGGGCCCCGGCGCGCAGCTTGGGCAGGAGGTAGGGGGCGTTGGACATGGACTCCATGCCCCCCCCCAGGATCACCTCGTGGTCCCCCAGCAGCACGCCGGCGGCGGCCAGCTGGATGGCCTTGAGGCCCGAGCCGCAGACCTTGTTGAGGGTGAGGGCCGAGATGGTGGGAGGAAGGCCGGACCGAAGGGCCGCCTGGCGGGCCGGGGCCTGGCCCACCCCGGCGCTGAGGACGTTGCCGAAGATGGCCTCGGTGGGTTCGAGGCCGGGGTGGGCGGCCAGGAGGGCCTTCACCACCGGCACCGCCAGCTCCGGGGCGGACAGGGAGGCGAGGCCCCCCTGGAACTTGCCGACGGGGGTGCGGAGGGCCTTGAGGATGACGGCCTTGGAAGACGGGGCGTGGGACACGGGATCACCTATGGGTATCGAAGGATCGCGGGAGGCTTGCCTCGGGCGTTGTGGGCGGGCAGAACTACTCGTGGGGAGCGCGGCGGTGTCCCTTGGGCCGGCCCTGGGCATGGTTGGAATCGCCGGGATCCGTCCCCAGTTCGTCCAGGTTGAGGGTGGTGGCGTCGTGGGCCCGCTCCGGCGCCTCGTCGAAGAGGAAGCGCTTGGTGCGGTCCATGAGGTGCTCCAGGCCCTCCAGGAAGCGCATGCGCTCCATGCGGAGGTTGCGCACGGTGGCCTCCAGCTCCGCCACGTGGCCCTGGGCCTCCCGCACGATCTCGTCGGCCTTGAACTGGGCTTCGCGGATGAGCAGGTCCTTTTCGCGGTTGGCGGCCTCCAGCACGTCCTCCTTGGTGCGCTGGGCCTGGAGGAGGGTCTCCCGGAAGATGCGGTCCTGGTCCTGGTACTGGCGGTTGCGCTCCCGCAGGTCCAGGACTTCCTCCCGCAGGCGGTTGTTCTGGACCTGCAATTCCTCCCATTCGCTGGCGAGCTCGTGGAGGAAGGCGCGGACCTCGCCTTCGTCCAGGCCCCGGAAGGCCTTTTCGAATTCCCGGCGCTGGATGTCGAGGGGGGTGAATTTCATCAATAACCTCCGGAGAGGGCGCGATGAAGCATGTTCTGCATGAACCAGAGGATCAGCATGGCCACCATGGGGCTGAAGTCCAGAGGACCCGTGGTGGGCAGGACCGCGCGGATGGGGGCGAGGAGGGGCTCGGTGATGCCGTTCAGGAGCCTGACCAGGGGGTTTCGGGGGTCGGGCCGCACCCAGCTGAGGACGCTGGAGACGAGAAGGACCAAGATGAGGGCCTCGATGCCGAAATCCACCAGGCTGATCAACATCCGCACGCTCCACTCGTATCCCCATCATACCGAGCGCCTAGGCAGCGGGGGCGGATCAATACGGCGCCAAGGCCAGGCCTGCGGCCCAAACGAACCCCGTCCAGGAGAATTCCGGTCCGCAAAAAGGGGGGCGAACCCAACCGGTTCACCCCCCAACACGGCCTCGTTTAGCGGGCTTAATAAATGGAGCAATCCTGTTCAACCATCAGGCCTTCATTTCTGAGGCTGAAGAGCACCTGGTGGTCCGTCGTTACCGGCGCAGTGTTGGTGGTCCCGGACGGATAGATGAACCTGAAGCAATAATTACTTCCGGTCTCAAGCAGTTGCCGGTACAACAGCGGGATATTAGGCCCGGCCTCAATGGGGAGGGGCATGATAGGGCTGAGGGTCGGCTTGCTCCCGTCGAGTAGGTCCGGGAATTGAAGCGCATTCACTTGGTCTTGGGTCGGGAGGCGCACCGCGACGGTGGCCGTGTCGCCGGGGTTGGGCATCAAGCTCGTCACGTCCACCGTGGAGGACGCGAGCACCATGGGCACCTGGAAGGTTACGGGGTTCGATTCCGTAAGGATGACACTGCCCAACGTACCTGCGGTATGGAAGACAATCGAACTGCCCCCCCCCAGCCCGACGCTCAGGTAATAGGGCCCCGGCTCGAGGTGCAACTGCCACGTTTTCGAACGATCGGACACCAGCTGCTCGTGATAATCAATCGGAGTGGTACCAGCCCCACTTAAAATAACTTTGTTGTTGGGCTTGTCCCAACCACCTTTGAGTTGGCACGTAATTACGTAGTTGGCGCCCACGGGGACATGGAAGAAGTATCCGCGCCATTGAATATTATTTTGGGCGAGCATGTCACCGACCGCGTAAACAACCGTTGCGACCATGGTTGCGTAGGCCGCCGCAGCAGTCCCAGCGGATTCCATGCTGGACCCCATATTCTGCAGATCGTTCGAGTATTTTTTAACGGCCATGACCCGGTCATAGACCGTGCCCTGGCTCACGGCATTCAGCGCAGTAGACATTTGTTCGAAATAGGGTTCCGCGAAATACGCCATGGGCGCACCCCAGTCGATGGATCCCTGCTCGATGGTGACCGCTTGGAAAGGCACATTCATGCGCTTGGTGTTGAAGGTGGCCACCGTACCTACAGGGCACACCACTTTCCCAGCGCAGGTGACATCTTGGGTCGTGCCGCCCCCGTCCCCACCCATCACCGTCGGGTTCTTCCGTCGAATCGGAGCTCCCGCTTCCTTTTCGTGGGAGGTCGGGTTCACCTTCTCTCGGATCCGCCCCGTGTCCCGTCCCATGGGCTGCTCACCCTGGGCGAGCGAGGCGAAGAGCGCCAGACTGGCCGCCAATTTCATGCGCATAGCTTCTCCTGTTGCCCCAGAAAACCGGGCTTCGATGAGGATAAAGGAAGGCGCCTTGGGGGTCGTATTAAGTTTTGTTAAAAATGCGTGATGAGTGTTTAAATACATAAAACAAAGAATATCCCTCGTCCATCAGGGCTTGGATCCCGCGGGACCGAAGGCGCCCATCGGCAGCCTGACGAAAGCCTGTACTGCCGGCCCAAGGCCGGTCCCCCTTGGAGCCCCTCGTGAAAACGTGGCGTGCAGCCCTCTGCGGACTCGTGTCCTAATAGGTGGCACGAGGAGGCCCCGTGCGCATCGGCATTTCCTGCTATTCGACCTTCGGGGGTTCGGGCGTGGTGGCCACGGAGGTGGGCAAGGCCCTGGCGGCGAGGGGCCACGAGATCCATCTCCTGAGCCCCTCGGTGCCGCCCCGGCTCATCGGCTTCGAGGACCGCATCTTTTTCCACGAGGTCACCGCCAGCCCCTATCCCCTCTTCGAAGCGGCCCCCTTCAGCATCGCCCTGGCCTCCAAGATGGCGGACGTGGCCGAGCACCACGGCCTGGAGGTGATGCACGCCCACTACGCCATCCCCCACGCCAGCGCGGCCCTCCTGGCCCGCATGGCCCTGGGGGGAAGGATGAAGGTGGTCACTACGCTGCACGGCACGGACATCACCGTGGTGGGCTCGGACCCCAGCTACCTGCCCATGGTGAAGCTGGCCATCCGGGAAAGCGACGCGGTCACCTCCGTGAGCCACTACCTCACGGAGGAGACCATCCGCACCTTCGGCGTGGGGGAGCACATCCAGGTCATCCCCAATTCCGTGGAACCCCCGGAGCCCGCCACGCCGGACTGCCGGGCCTGGCTCTGCGCGGACCGGGAAGTCGTGGTCACCCACGTCTCCAACTTCCGCCCGGTGAAGCGGGTGATGGACGTCATGAAAGTCTTCGAACGGGTGCGCGAACGGATCCCCGCCAAGCTGG
>CAYSXG010000268.1:0-4980 GCA_964434895.1 uncultured Solibacteraceae bacterium
GCTTCTCCGGCGGGGAAAAGAAGCGCAACGAGATCCTGCAGATGGCGGTGCTGGAACCCAAGCTCTCCATCCTCGACGAGCTGGACTCGGGACTGGACGTGGACGCGCTGCGGATCGTGGGCGAGGCCGTGAACGCCCTCAAGGCCCCGGACCGGGCCATCCTGCTGGTCACCCACTACCAGCGGCTGCTGGACCACATCCCCGCCGACCGCATCCATATCCTGAGCGAGGGCCGCATCGTGAGGTCCGGCGGCCCGGAGCTGGCCCTGGAGGTCGAAAGCCGGGGCTACGACTGGATCAAGGACCACGCCGCGGCGGGTGCTCCATGACGGTCGCCCTCGACGCCAGCCTCGTCGCCGACCTCCTGGGCTCCCCCCGGCCCGACGGATGGGCGGAGTTGCGGGCGGCCGCGGAGGCGCGGCTGCAGACCCAGGATCTGCCCACGACCCGGGACGAGGACTGGAAGTACTGCGACCTCGGGCCTCTGAGATCCACGACCTTCGTACCCGCCGGAGAGGCGGCCTTCGAGATCAAGGACTGCATCCTTCCCGAGGCTCGGGGTACGCGCCTGGTCTTCGTGAACGGCCGCTTCGACGCCCACCACAGCTGCGTTTCGGGCCTCCCTGCCGGCGTGCGGCTCCTGCACCTGGCCTCGGCCACCGAGGCGGCCCCCCAGCTGGGGAGCCTCCTCCGGCCCGAGACCTCCGACGTCTTCGCCAACCTCAACAGCGCCCGCTTCTCGGAAGGGCCCTACATCTCCGTGCCCAAGGGCGTGACGGTGGACGCCCCCCTGCGCCTGCTCTTCCTCACCCAGGGGGAGGAGGTCCTCCCCGGGACCGCGGGCGCCCCGATCCCCACCTGCCAGCCCCGCATCCTGGTGGTGCTGGAACGGGGCGCCTCCGCCGAGCTCATCGAGGAGTACCAGGGCGCCGGGACCTACTTCACCAACGCCGCCGTGGAGGTCTTCGTGGCGGACGGCGCGGAGCTGCGCCACGAGCGGGTCCAGCGGGAGAGCTCCAAGGCCATCCACGTATCCAACCTTCGGACCCGGGTCGGAAGGGATGCCAAGTACCTGAGCCGTACCCTCTCCTTCGGCGCCCACCTCAGCCGCCAGACCCCCCAGGTGCTCATCGCCGACACCGGCGCGGAGGCGAGCCTGGACGGGCTGGCCCTGCTGGGCGAGACCCAGGTGGCCGACACCCACTCGGTGCTGGACCACGCCCAGCCCCACTGCTCCAGCCGCCGGCTCAACAAGTGCATCGTGGACGGCGTGGCCCAAGCCAACTTCACCGGCGCCATCTTCGTCCGCCCCGGGGCCGTTGGCACCGACGCCCAGCAGCAGAGCCGCACCCTCCTGCTCTCGGACCGGGCCAAGATCGACGCCAAGCCCCAGCTGGAGATCTACGCCGACGACGTGAAGTGCGCCCACGGCGCCGCCATCGGGGCCCTGGACCCCGACGAGCTCTTCTACCTCCAAAGCCGGGGGTTGAACGCCGACGCCGCCCGGAACCTCCTCACCTACGGCTTCGCCGCGGACCTGCTGGCCCACATCCCCGTCCCCAGCCTGCGCCGCTCCCTGCGCCAGCTGGTGATGGCGCGGACCCACGCGGAATTCTCGGAGTTAGGATGAGCGTCCCCCACGATTCCCGGGCGGAGGCCGCCCTCGCCACGCCCCTGGACGTCGCCCGTATCCGGCAGGACTTCCCCCTGCTCACGACGCCCTTCAAGGGCCGTCCCCTGCACTACCTGGATTCCGCCGTCAGCGGCCAGATGCCCCTGCCGGTCATCGAGCGCATGAACCGCTACCAGCGCCTCGAGCACACCAACGTCCATCGCGGCGTCAGCACCCTGAGCCAGGAGGCCACGGACGCCTTCGAGGCCGCCCGGGAAAAGGTGAGGGCCTTCCTCAACGCCCCGAGCGCCGCCCAGTGCGTCTGGACCCGGGGCACCACCGAAGCCCTCAACCTCGTGGCCCAGAGCTGGGGCCGAGCGAACATCCAGGCCGGGGACGAGATCCTGCTCTCGGCCATGGAGCACCACGCCAACATCGTGCCCTGGCAGATGCTGGCCCAGGAGAAGGGGGCCACCCTCAAGGTCCTCCCCATGACCGACGAAGGGGTGCTCCGGATCGAATTGCTGGACGAGCTCCTCACGCCCCGCACCAAGGTGCTGGGCCTCACCCACGTCTCCAACGCCCTCGGCACCGTGAACCCCGTGAAGGAGATCGTCGCCCGGGCCCACGCCCGGGGCGTGGTGGTGGTGGTGGACGGGGCCCAGGCCGTGCCCCACCTGAGGGTGGACGTGCAGGACCTGGACGCGGACTTCTACGCATTCAGCGGCCACAAGCTGAGCGGCCCCACGGGCATCGGCGTGCTCTACGGGCGCAAGGAGCTCCTGGAGGCCATGCCCCCCTGGCACGGCGGGGGCAACATGATCCTCTCGGTCACCTGGGAAAAGACCACCTACATGCCCATCCCGGGCAAATTCGAGGCGGGCACCCCCCCCATCGCCGAGGCCATCGGCCTCGGCGCGGCCATCGACTACCTCGGGGCCCTGGGCCAGGGGCGCATCGCCGCCCACGAACACCTGCTCCTGGACTACGCCACGGAAAAGCTCCTCGCCATCCCGGGCCTTCGCATCGTCGGCACGGCCCCAGGCAAGGCCAGCGTCATCTCCTTCGTGCTGGAGGGCATCCATCCCCACGACGTGGGCACCATCCTGGACCACGAAGGCGTGGTGGTGCGGGCGGGCCACCATTGCGCCCAGCCCGTCATGGCCCGCATGGGCGTGCCTGCCACCACCCGGGCCAGCTTCGCCTACTTCAACACCCTCGAGGACGTGGACGCCCTCGTGGCCGCCGTCCTCAACGTGAAGGAGATCTTCGGCTGATGTCGGACCCGCGCGAGCTTTACCAGCAAGTCATCATCGAGCACAACAAGAAGCCCCGGAACTTCGGCCGCCTGGACCCCTGCACCCACCACGCCGACGGGCACAACCCCCTCTGCGGCGACCAGTTGACCCTCAGCCTCAACGTGGCCGACGGGATCATCCAGGACGTGAAATTCGAAGGCCACGGCTGCGCCATCGACGTGGCCAGCGCCTCCCTCATGACCGGCGCGGTGAAGGGCAAGTCCGTCCAGGAGGCCGAGGCCATGGCCGAACAGTTCCGCCAGCTGGTGCGCGGCGAACTGGACCCCGCCAAGGACCCCCACGTCCTGGGCAAACTCACCCTCTTCCAGGGCGTGAAGGACCTGCCGGTGCGGGTGAAATGCGCCATCCTTCCCTGGGCCACCCTCCGCAGCGCCCTCAAGGGCGAAGGCACCACGAGCACGGAATAAAACATGAAACCGCAGGTTTCAATTCCCTAGGTTTTCTATGCCGAAGATCGCCGAGATCGAATACACGCCGAACCCCAACGCCGTGAAGTTCCTGCTCAAGGAGCCCGTGGCCATGGGCTTTCCCCGGAGCTTCCCGAGCGTGGAGATCGCCGCCTCGGATCCCCTGGCCGCGGCCCTGTTCGCGGTGGGGAACGTGGTGTCGGTCTTCATGCAGGACAAGTGGCTGACGGTGACCAAGGACGATGGCATCGGCTGGCCGGAGCTGCTGCCCAAGCTGGCCCCCCCCATCCGGACGGCCCCGGCGGTCCCGGGCGGCGGGGGAGTCCCCTCCCCCTCGGAGACCACCCCGGGCCTGAGCGGGGCCGACCTCCTCGCCCGGGGCCTCGGCGGCGTCCACGACGAAACAGACGAGGTCCTCAAAAAGGTCCGGGCGGTGCTGAACGAAAGCATCCTGCCGGCCCTGGCCGCGGACGGGGGCGGCCTCGAGATCGTCGGCCGCCACGACAAGCAGGTGATGATCCGCTACCAGGGGGCGTGCAATTCCTGCCCAAGCTCCCTGACGGGCACCCTCGCGGCCATCGAGGGCATGCTTCAAAAAGAAGTGGATCCGGAGCTGGTGGTCATCTCGGTCTGAGCGCCGGCAAAAAGGAGGGGGTCGCTCCTCCTTTTCCCTGGTTTTCCGAAGATTTCCTCGATAGCCTGGTCTTTCTGCCGGACGTACGTGCCGGGATTCCAGCCCCCCATGCGCGGGGGCAACTATGCGAGGTGGACTGAATGTCCAAGCTTCTTTCCCAAATCAAGGGTCACGGTTCCAAACAGATGGGCCGAATCAAGGTGCTCGACGCGGCACTGCTGGAGGACGAGACCTCTGACAGCCAGGAATTCCTGGCGGCCCTCAGCGGTGAAACCCGCGCCCTCCGCGAGGAGGAGGTGGTCCGTGGCGCGGTCGTCGAGATCCGCGGCAAGGACGTGATCGTCGACATCGGCTACAAGGGTTCGGGCACCGTGAACCTCGACGAGTTCATGAACCCCGACGGCACCCCCGGCGTGGCCGTGGGCGACGTCGTGGAAGTGCTCCTCGAGATGATCGAGGACGCCAACGGCAACGTGCGCCTCTCCCGCGAGCGCGCCGAGAAGATGAAGATCTGGGACGAGGTCGAGAAGGCCTTCCGTTCCAACATGACCGTCCACGGCGTCGTGCTGGAGAAGGTCAAGGGCGGCCTGGCCGTCGATATCGGCATCCGCGCCTTCCTGCCCGGCAGCCAGGTGGATTCCAAGCCCGTGCGCAACCTGGATCCCTACCTCGGCAAGTCCTTCGACATGAAGGTCATCAAGGTGAACCGCCGCCGCGGCAACATCGTGCTCTCCCGCAAGCTCTTCCTGGAGACCGTCAACGCCTCCCTCAAGGAAGAGACGCTGGCCGGCCTCGAGGAAGGCAAGCTGGTGGAAGGGCAGGTCAAGAACATCACCGAATACGGCGCCTTCATCGACCTGGGCGGCGTGGACGGCCTGCTGCACATCACCGACATGTCCTGGGGCCGCCTCTCGCACCCCAGCGAGATGTTCCAGGTGGGCGACAAGGTCGAGGTGGCCGTCCTCAAGTACGACAAGGACACCGAGCGCGTCAGCCTCGGCTACAAGC
>CAYSXG010000269.1:0-4975 GCA_964434895.1 uncultured Solibacteraceae bacterium
TCCCGTCTCGTTCAGCCCCACCAACACACGCTCCCGCTCCGCCTCCGGCAGGATGGGCAGGCGACCCACCGCCTGGGTCTCGTCGGCGGCCATCCCCTCCAGAAGCTTGAGGTAGCAGGCGAAGTAGCGCTCCACGGTGGAGCGCTGGAACAGGGAGGTCGCGAACTCGAGGCCGGCCTCGATCCGGTCCCCCTGGTCCTGGAGGGTCAGGGAGAGATCGAACTTGGAGGACGTGGAGGCGGCGGCCTCCAGGGGCACGCCGACGAGGCCGGGCAGGTCCACGGGCTCGTCGAAGGCGTTCTGCCAGTCGAACATCACCTGGAAGAGGGGGCCGTGGGCCAGGCTGCGGGCCGGACGCGCCACTTCCACCACCTGCTCGAAGGGGATGTCCTGGTGCTGCTGCGCGGCCAGGGCCTGCCCCTTCACCCGCTCCAGCAGCTCCGCTGCGGTGGGGGATCCCGAAAGGTCCACGCGCAGGGCGAGGGTGTTGACGAAGAAGCCGATGAGGCCTTCGACTTCGGCCCGGCCCCGGTTGGCGGAGGGAACCCCGATCACCAGGTCCTCCTGGCCGGAGAGCCGCGAGAGCAGGGCGGCCCATCCCGCCAGCAGCGTCGTGTGGAGGGTCGTCCCGCGCCGCCGGCTCATGGCCCTCAGGGCCTCGGTCAGCCGGGCGTCCAGCCTTCCTTCGATGCAGTCCCCCGCGTAGTCCTGCTCCGCGGGCCTCACGAAGTCCGTGGGCAGCTCCAGGAGGGTGGGTGCGCCGGCCAGGGCGGCCTTCCAGTAGTCCGCTTGCCGCTGCAGGAGGTCTCCGGCGATCCAGCGCCGCTGCCAGGCGGCGTAGTCGGGGTACTGGATTTCGAGGGGGGGGAGGGGATCCGCGTGCCCGGCCCGGAACGCGGCGTAGAGCGCGTTCAGCTCCCGGATGAAAATGCCCATGGACCAACCGTCGGAGATGACGTGGTGCATGGTGACGAGCAGGACGTGGTCCTCCTCGGCCATGCGGACGAGCCGGCCCCGGACGAGGGGGCCTTCGACGAAGTCGAAGGCCTGTTGGGCCTCTTCGGTTGCCCTCAGGACCAGCTCCTCCTCGGCCCCGGCGTGGTGGCGCAGGTCCTGCTCGACCAGGTGGAAGCGGCTGGATTCGGCGGGGGCGACGCGCTGGAGGGGCTGGCCGTCGATCTGGACGAAGGTGGTGCGCAGGGCCTCGTGACGGGCCACGATGCGGTCCAGGGCGCGGCGCAGGGCCGAGGCGTCCAGGCTCCCCTTGAGCCGAAGACCCATGGGGATGTGGTAGGCCTCGCTCACGCCCTCCATCTGGGCGAGGAACCAGAGGCGCTGCTGGGCGAAGGAGAGGGCGGGCGCCTCCTGGGGGTCGCGGGGGGAGACCGGGGGCAGCTCGGAGCGGCCGGCCCGGCGAAGGGTGTGGGCGAAGTCCGCGAGGACGGGGTGGGCGAAGAGATCGCCCAGGGGGACTTCCAGGTCCAGGGCCTGCCGGAGTCGGGAGACCAGCTGGACGGCCATGAGGGAATGCCCGCCCAGCTCGAAGAAGTGATCGAAGCGGCCGACGGGATCCACCTTGAGCAGGTCCGACCAGAGGCCGGCCACCCGCCTTTCCAGTTCGTCGGCGGGGGCCTGGAAGGCCCGGGCGGCGTGGGCCCCGGCCTCCGGGGCCGGCAGGGCCCGGCGGTCCAGCTTGCCGTTGGGGGTGAGGGGCAGGCTCTCCAGGTGGACGTAGGCCGCGGGCACCATGTAGTCGGGCACCTGGCCCGCCAGGTGGGCCCGCAGGGCCTCCGCGGGGACCGATTCCCGGCCCTCGGGGCTCGTGCAGTAGGCCACGAGGCGTCGATCCCCGGGCTGGTCCTCGCGCAGGAGGACCACCGCTTCGCGGACGGCCGGATGGGCCGCCAACCGGGCTTCGATTTCCCCGAGCTCGATGCGGAAGCCCCGCAGCTTCACCTGGAAGTCGCTGCGGCCGAGGAACTCCAGGTTCCCGTCCGAGGACCACCGGGCCAGGTCTCCGGTCCGGTACATCCGGGCCTCGGCTCCCCCGGCGAAGGGGTCGGGCAGGAAGCGCTCGGCCGTCAGTTCGGGCCGGTTCAGGTAGCCCCGGGCGACGCCGATGCCGCCCACGAAGAGCTCCCCGGAAACGCCCGGAGGCACCGGCCGGAGCTCTGCGTCCAGTACGTAGACCTTCGCGTTCTCGATGGGCCGGCCGATGGGCGGCTCCTCCGTTTCATTCTCGAGGCAGACGTGCAGGGTGGCGCAGACCGTCGCTTCGGTGGGGCCGTAGGCGTTGATGAGCGTGCGGCCCGTGCGCCAGCGCTCCGCGAGGGCCCTGGGAAGGGCCTCCCCGGCGACGATCAGCACCTTCACCGAGGCCAGCTTCTCCTCCTGGGGCAGGGAGGCCAGCACCGCAGGAGTGAGGGTGGCGTGGGTGATCCCATGGCGGGCGATGGTTTGGGAAAGGGTGGGGCCCGCCTGGACGACCCCCGGAGCCGGGAGGTGGAGGGAGGCACCCCGGCCCAGGGCCATCATCACTTCGGATACCGACGCGTCGAAGCTGAAGGAGGCGAACTGAAGGACCCGGCTTTCGGTCTCGACGGCGAAGGCCCGGATCTGCGCGGCCACCAGGTTGCACAGGCCCCGATGCTCCACCATCACGCCCTTGGGCGTACCCGTGGAGCCGGAGGTGTAGATCAGGTAGGCCAGGCTGCGCGGGGTCAGGCCCAGGGCCTCGGGCTCAAGGTTCGCCGAGGCCTCCTGTTCCCAGGGAGCCCCCTCCGCCGACAGGTCCAGCACGGGGAGTCCCAGCTCCATGGCTTCGAAGCGATCCTCCAGGCTGCGCTGGGTCAGCAGCGCCACGGGCGCGCTGTCGGACAGCATGTGGTTCAGCCTCTCCGTTGGATAGGCGGGGTCCATGGGGACGTAGGCCCCGCCGGCCTTCCAGACCGCCAGCATGGCCACGACCATCTCGAAACCGCGCTCCAGGCAGACCGCTACCCGCGCGTCGGGGCCGACGCCGAGGGCTCGGAGGTGGCGGGCCAGCCGGTTCGCGCGGCCGTTCAGCTCCGCGTAACTCAGTTCCCGGCCCTCCTGGGCCAAGGCCACCGCTTCGGGCCTCCGCATCGCCTGGGCTTCGAAGAGTTCGTGGGCGCAGCCCTCGGGGTAGGCCGCCCCTGTGGCGTTCCATGCGTTCAGGATGCGGTGGCGGTCGGCCTCCGACAGGACTTCCAGGTCCTTCACGGGTCGGTTCGGCGCGGATTCGAGGGCCTCCGCCAGGCCCGCCAGGGCGGCGTGCATGAGGTGGCACACCTGGTCGGGAGAAGCGGGGGTCCGCACGTGCGCCACCAGGCGCAGACCCTCGCCCAGGTCGTCCACGGAAAGGTTGACGGGGTAGTTGGTCCGCTCCTCCCCGGGGAAGCGCTCGATGCCCTCCCAGGCCCGCATCGCCTCCGGGGACATCGGCTCGGCTTCGCCGGCGCTGTGGCGGTAGTTCAGCATGGAGGAGAAGAGGGGGGCCGGGGCGCCGACCCCGCTGCACCGCTGGGTCAGGGCGAGGGAGGCGTGCTCGTGGCGCATGAGCCCCGCGAGCAGGGCATGGGTGTTCCTGAGGCTCGCCTCCACGCCGTCGCCGCCCACGCGGATCCGGATGGGCAGGGTGTTGATGAAGAGGCCCATGGTCCTGTCCGCGCCCGCCCCCCCCTGCATGCGGCCGAAGAAGACGGTCCCGAAGACGACGTCCTCCCGGCCCGAGGTCTTCGCGAGCACCTGGGCCCAGGCCAGGTGGCAGAGGCTGGCGGTGCTCACGCCCAGTTTGCGGGCCCGCTCCCGCAGCCGGCGCGCGAGGGAGGGCTCCACGTCAATCCGGCCCACGCCGATTTCGGCTCCCTCCCCCCGCACGTCCAGCAGGCCGAAGGGGGCCGTGGGTTCGTCCACGTCACCGAGCAGGGCGCGGAAGAAGGCCTCGTGCTCCTCCTTGGGGACCCCCAGGCGGGCCTGGGCCACGAAGTTCCGGAAGGGCAGGGGGGCCGGCAGCTGGTCCGCCTGGCCCAGCAGATGGGCCTGGATCTCCTGCTGCAGGATGGCCAGGGTGGTGTGGTCGCCGGCCAGGTGGTGCAGGAGCATGAGGAGGACCCAGCGGTTCTTCGCCGCGTCGTGGGCGACGTAGGCGCGCATGAGGGGGGCTCGCCGAAGATCGATGCGGAAATGCCGGTAGTCGAAGCGCCGGCCGAACTGCTCGGCGGCGCTGCCCGCCGCGGGGTCGAGCTGCACTTCCTCCACGGGCAGCTCCGCCTTGCGCCATACGACCTGGACCGGTTCCGGGAGGCCTTCCCAGACCACGGCCGTGCGTAGGATGTCGTGCCGGTCCAGGACGCCCTGCAGGGCCCGGACGAAGCGGTCCAGTCGTCCGCGGGTGTCGAAGGTGTAGCGGCCGGACAGGAGGTAGGGGTCCCCCTCGGCGGCCATCAGGTGGTGGAATAGGATGCCCTCCTGCAGGGGGGCCAGGGGATAGACGTCCTGGATGTTGGCCGCGCCGCCGGGGACGCACTCGGCGATCCGCTCCCGCTCCTCCTGGGAGAGCTGGAGGAGCTCGACCGTGCCGTAGTCGACGGAGGGAGCCCCCGAGGCTCCACGGTACTCGCCGCTCCGGACCGCCTCCATGAGCTCCTGCTTGCGCGCCCGGAGCAGGGAGACCGTCGCGGCGTCCAGGTTCTGCTTCTTCCCGCGGACCACCAGCTCGCCTTCGCTCACGGCCAGCGTGATCTCTAATTCGTTCAACTTCGACAGGAGCGCGTGGATGGTCAAAGACGAATCTCCTCTATTTGGTGGGCCCGAGCGGCGAGACCGGCGAGGGTCGGCGCGGAAAACAGCGCACGCACGTCCACGTGCAGCCCCTGCTGGCGCATGCGTTCGATGAGTGTGACGGCCAGGAGGGAATGTCCGCCGAGTTCGAAGAAGTTGTCGTGGCGGCCGA
>CAYSXG010000270.1:0-4970 GCA_964434895.1 uncultured Solibacteraceae bacterium
GCCGCTCTACACCATTCCAGGTCATGGGCCCCTCCAAGGCTGTGCGGAAAAGCATAGGCCGCGATCCGGCCCTTGCCAGTCGTGGGGTTCTTCGTGCGAGCCTTGACAAGCCCCAGGAGCAGCCTATGAACCGCAGCATCCTCATCACCGGAGCGGGGCGCGGCATCGGCCGCGCCATCGCCGAACAGCTCGCCACCGAAGGCGCCGAATTGCTCCTGCTGGGCCGCAACGAAGGGGAGCTCCGGGCCTGCGCCGAGTCCGTCGCCGTCAAAGGCGGCCGCGCGCGCGTCCTCGTGGGCGATGTCACGGACCGGCCTGGATTGGCGGCCCTGGCCGCCGGCCTCGAGAGCCTCGACGGCATCGTCGCCAATGCCGGCATGAGCGGCACGACCCCCGTGGTGGGGCCAGGGGACGGCGGCAGCGACGAGCTCTTCGACCGCATCCTGGCCGTGGATCTCACGGGGCCCTGGAACACCGCCCGCGCCTTCGTGCCGAAGCTGCCCCGCGGCGGCCGCGTCGTCTTCGTGTCCTCGGTGCTCGGCCGCTTCGGCGTGCCCGGCTACGGCGCCTACTGCGCGGCCAAGCACGGCCTGCTGGGCCTCACCAAGGCCCTGGCCCTGGAGCTCATCCCCAAGGGCATCTTCGTCAACGCGGTGGCCCCGGGCTGGGTGGAGACGGAGATGGCCCGCACGGGCCTGCGGGCCATGGCCGAGGGCCTGGGCATCAGCGAGGAGCAGGCCCGGCGGCGGGCCGAGCACGCGGTGCCCGTGGACCGCTTCTTCCAGCCCGAGGAGATCGCCCGCGGCATCGCCTGGATGCTGGATCCGGCCAACACCATGCAGGTGGGCCAATGCCTCAACCTGGACGGGGGCGTGGTGCAGGTCTAGGCATGCAGACCTGGGTGTTCGACGGGAAGGGCGGCCTGCGCAACGGGTGGTGGGTCCTCCTCTTCCTCGCCCTGATGGCCGCGGCCCTCCTCGCCTTCTGGACCTTCGCCGCCTTCCTTCACGAACACGGCCTCCGCCTCGGGGACGGAGCCCCGGCCCTGCTCTTCCTCCTCTCCCTGGGGGCCACCGGCATCTGCGCCCGGCTTCGAGGGGAGCCCCTCGCGAGCGTCGGATTCCGGATGGGCCGCCGCTGGGCCGCGGAATTCGGATGGGGTGCCCTGCTGGGGGCCGCCGTGATGCTCGTGGCGGGGGCCCTGGTGCGGGCCTCGGGCTCCATCGCCTGGGAGCTGGATCCGGGCCGCAGCCTCGGGGCCCTGGCCTCGGGCCTCGTCGGCTTCGCCTTCGTGGCCCTGTGGGAGGAAAACCTGTTCCGCGGCTTCCTCTTCCAACGCCTGGTGGACGGCCTCGGGGTTCGGCCGGCCCAACTGCTGGGCGCCCTCCTCTTCGCCCTGGCCCACTGGGGCAACCCGGGCATGGGAGGCGCCACCAAGCTGTGGGCCACGCTGAACCTCGTCCTGGCCGCCCTCTTCCTGGGCCTGGCCTACCTGCGCACCCGCAGCCTGGCCCTCCCGGTGGGCATCCACCTGGGCTGGAATTGGACCCAGGGCAACCTCCTGGGCTTCGGCGTCAGCGGCACCTCGGGCCAGCCGGGATGGATCCGTCCGGTCTTCCGCGGTGGGCCGGAGTGGGTGAGCGGGGGCGCCTTCGGGCTGGAGGCCAGCCTCTTGGGCACCGCCGCGGTCCTGGCGGGCCTCCTCCTGCTCTGGAGGTGGCCTAGCGGCGCTCCTTCCACTGGGCCGGACGATCGATGCCGGCATCCAGGATGATGCGGAATTCCGGGGTGGGCTCGAAGCCCAGGGAGCGGTAGAGGCCCTCGGCCTCCTTGCTGGCGTGCAGCTCCACGATGCCGACCCCCTGGACGTGGGCCAGGTCCAGGAGGGCCTGGGTCATGTGCTTGGCCAGGCCCCGGCCCCGGAATTCCGGCTCCGTGTAGACGTTGAAGAGGTAGCCGCGCACGGCCTGGTGGGTGAGGGGGCTGGGCAGGGCCTCCCGGAACTGGATGAGGGCTCCGGCCACGAGGCTGCCCTCCGCCTCCACCACCACCCCCCGCACCTCCCCGGTGGCCAGCCAGGTGCGCAGGCGGTCCCGGAAGGTGGCGGCCATGCGCAGGCGCCCCTCGTCGTCCCCGTAGTCCATGTCCCTGAACATGGCCACCCGGTGGGCCACGTGGGCCTCCAGCTCGGCCAGGGTGGAAGAGCGGATGAGGGTGTCCATGGCACCAGGCTAACCGCTATCCTGATGCGTGCATTACTCCGCCTTGGCTTCGGGATCGAAGGGAAACTGCCACGCCTTCACGGCGGAGGGGCGGACCCTCCTCGTCGACGCCGGCCTCTCCCTCCTCCAGATCCGTGCCCGCCTGACCGCCCTGGGCCAGGATCCGGCGGGCGTCGAAGGCGTGGCCATCACCCACGAGCACTCCGACCACGTCGGCGCCCTGCCCGTCCTGCTGCGCCGCACGGACTGGGCCCTGCTCATGACGCCGGACACCAAGGCGGCGGTGGAGGCCTGCCTGCGCCTTGAGGTCCCCGACGAGCGCTGGGTGCCCCTCCGGCCCGGCCGGGCCTGCGCCTGGCAGGGCTGGCGGGTGCATCCCTTCACCCTCCCCCACGACGCGGCGGACCCCGTGGCCTACCGGGTGGAGCGGGGCGGCTTCCAGGCGGCGGTGGTGACGGACCTGGGCCATCCCAACGCCCTGGTGGTGGATCACTGCCGGGACCTGGACCTGCTGGTGGTGGAGGCCAACCACGACGTGGACATGCTCCGGGAAGGGGACTACCCGCCCCCCCTGAAGGCCCGCATCCTGAGCCGGGTGGGCCACCTGAGCAACGCCGCCATGGCCGAGCTCCTCGCCGCCTCCCTCGGCCCGCGCCTGCGGGACGTGGTCCTGGCCCACCTGAGCGAGTCCAACAATCATCCGGACCTGGCGCGCCTGGCGGCCGAGGAGGCCCTGGGGGGGCACGGGGCCCGACTCCACCTCGCCCACCAGAGGGAACCCCTGGGCCTGGCCGCGGCATCCCACTGACCATGCGCCTTCCTCTTCGCCCCGCCCTCGCCTTCGCCCTGCCCCTCCTGGCCCAAGGACCCCTTCCCACGGTGCAGGAGGCCGTGGCGCGCTTCGACGCAGCCCAGGCCAAGGTGGACACCCTCCAGGCCCCCTTCACCCTCACCCTCCGCCGCTCCCTCCTGAAGACCCCCACGGTCACCAAGGGCACGGTGTACGTCCAGGGCTCGGACTTCGTCCACTTCGCCTTCGCCCCCCCGGAGGACCTGGTCCTGCACCTCACCCCCAAGGCCCTGGCCTCCTACAGCCCCGGGACCAAGGAGGGCGAGCTCATGAAGATCGGCCTCATCAAGAACTCCAACCGGAAATTCCTGGGCCTGGGCCAGAAGCTGAGCTTCCTCCAGCAGTACTTCCAGGTGGGCCTCGGAGAGGGCAAGGACGTCCCCGGCGCCTACTTCCTCACCCTCCGGCCCACCACCCTGGGCATGAAGAAGCGCTTCCAGCTGCTCAACCTGTGGGTGGACCGGGAGTCCTGGCTGCCCCGGCAGGTGCAGTGGGTGGAGCGCAGCGGGGACACCTGGCTCCTGGAGCTGGGCCCCCTCTCCCTCAACCAGGCCCTGCCCCCGGCGGTCACGGGCTTCAAGATCCCCGAAGGGGCCTCCCTGAAAAGCGAATTCACCTTCTTCGCCACGCGGAAAAAGTAGGACCTGTCCCGCTTACAATCCCGGACGGCCGGTTCTAGACTGATCGAAAGAGAACCCAACCATGATCGTCACTTGCCCGTCCTGCCAAGCCCGATTCCAGTACGACGAGGCCCGCTTCCAGGGCGCTCCCGCCAAGCGATTCCGCTGTCCGAAGTGCAGCGCGGAATTCGAGGTGGCCAACCCCCTGACGGGGCCCGCCTCCACCGTCCCCTTCAAGGCCGAGCTGCCAGACCCCTCCCCGGCCGCGGAACCGGAGACCAAGCCCTCCGGGCGCACCACCACGCGGCAGGCCCGGGGGGCCCTGCTGGCGGCGGCGGGCATGGGAGCGGACTCCCCGGAGATCCTGCCCCCCGACAAGCGCTTCTCCCTGGCCTTCCTGTCGGGCCCTTACGCCTCTACGGTGCGCGTCCTGGACAAGCCCATGACCGTCATCGGACGAGAAGAAGGGGACATCCTGACCATGGACCCCGAAACCAGCCGGCGCCACGCCCAGATCCAGATCAACCCCGACGGGGACGTCTGGCTGACGGACCTCGGCTCCACCAACGGGACCTTCGTCGAAGGGGTCCCGGTGACGGGGGTCGTCCAGCTGATGGATCGCCAGGAGTTCACCTGCGGCAAGAGCACCTTCATGCTCATGGTCCGCATCGTGGATCCGAACGGCCTGGACTGAGCGCGTGGCCCAGGACCCCTTCGAGGCCCATCTCCAGGAGGCGGACCGGCTTTTCGCCGCCGGCGAGGTGGCCAAGGCGGGGCGGATCTGGCAGGGCATCCTGAAGCAGGATCCTCAGCACGCCCGGGCCCGCCTGGCCCTCGCCAAGGTCCAGCAGCACCTGGAGGCCGCCGGAACCCCCCCGGACCCGGAGGAGGTGGAGAACCTCGTGAGGCAGGGGGCCACCCTCTACGACATGGGGGTCCTGGAAGAGGCCGTGGCCAAGTGGCAGAAGGCCCTGGAGCTGGACCCCGATAGCACCCTGGCCCGCTCCTACCTGGAGCTGGCGGAAAAGGAGCGCATGGAGCGCGCCACCACGGCCATGCCCCAGATGGCGCCCCCTCCCCCGACGGAGGCCCCCTCGCTGCTTTCCTCCTCCACCACGCCCATGGCCACCCACGCCCTCGATCCTCGGCTGGCCCAGGCGGAGCACCTCCTGGAAATCGGCCGCCTGGAGGAGGCGGCCTTCGCGTTCCAGATGATCCTGGCCAAGGATCCCCAGCATCCCCAGGCCCTGCGCGGCCTGGCCCTGGCCCTGCCCGAAT
>CAYSXG010000271.1:0-3349 GCA_964434895.1 uncultured Solibacteraceae bacterium
CCGCCTTTTCCTACAAGAAGAGCGTGGGCCAGCCCTTCATATACCCGCGCAACGACCTGGACTACGCCTCCAACTTCATCCACATGATGTTCGCGGTGCCCGCCCAGAAGTACGAGGTCTCCGAGGCGGTGCGCGAAGCCCTGAACCTCCTGCTGATCCTCCACGCGGACCACGAGCAGAACTGCTCCACCTCCACGGTGCGCATGGTGGCCAGCTCCAACGCCAACATCTTCGCCTCCATGGCCGCGGGGGTGTCGGCCCTGTGGGGGCCCCTCCACGGCGGGGCCAACCAGGAGGTCATCGAGATGCTCGAGGGCATCCAGGCCAGCGGCGGGGACGCCACGAAGGCCGTGGCGATGGCCAAGGACAAGAATTCCGGCTTCAAGCTCATGGGCTTCGGGCATCGGGTCTACAAGAACTTCGATCCCCGGGCCCGCATCCTGAAGCGCGCCGCGGAGCGGGTGCTGGCGGAGCTGGGCGTGAAGGACCCCCTCCTGGAAATCGCCAAGCACCTGGAGGAGCTGGCCCTGGCGGACCCCTACTTCGTGGAGCGCAAGCTCTACCCCAACGTGGACTTCTACAGCGGCATCATCTACCGCGCCATGGGCATCCCCACGGACATGTTCACGGTGATGTTCGCCCTGGGCCGACTGCCGGGCTGGATCGCCCAGTGGAAGGAGCTGCGCGACGATCCCAAGACCCGCATCAACCGGCCCCGGCAGATCTACACCGGGCCCACCCTGAGGCGCATGCCCTGAGGCGGTCCCGGCGGAGCCTTCCCGGGCCGCTACACTGAGGGCCCGTCTTCGATCGGAGCCCCATGCGCCGCCTGAGCCCCCTCGCCTGCCTCCTCGCCCTGGCCGCCCAGGCCGAGGCCCCCCGCGGGGGCATCGACGCCCGCCTGATGCGCTACCCCGCCGTGTCCGCCACCCGGATCGCCTTCTCCTACGCCGGCGACGTCTGGGTGGTCCCCAAGGAGGGGGGCCTGGCGAACCGGCTCTCGACGCCCAAGGGGGAGGAGACCTTCCCCCGCTTCTCCCCGGACGGCCGGGAGATCGCCTTCACCGGCAACTACGATGGCAACCAGGACGTCTACGTCCTGCCCGTCGCCGGCGGTGTGCCCGCCCGCGTGACCCACCACCCCATGCCCGACCGCATGGTGGGCTGGTTCCCGGACGGCAGGTCCCTGCTCATCGCCTCGGGCATGCAGTCGGGGCGGGACCGCTTCAGCCGCCTCTTCAAGGTCCCCAAGGAGGGGGGCCTGCCCGAAGCGCTGCCCATCCCCTACGGCGAGTTCGGGGCCCTCTCCCCGGACGGCCGCACCCTGGCCTACCTGCCCATCTCCACGGACTTCAGGACCTGGAAGCGCTACCGCGGGGGCATGGCCTCGGAGATCTGGTTCTTCGACCTGGAGCGGCGCACCTCCCGCCGCCTGCCCAGCGCCGGGGGCTCCAACGACTCCCAGCCCATGTGGTTCGGGGAGATCCTCTACTTCCTCTCCGACCGCGACGAGCACCAGCGGAACAACGTCTGGTCCTATGACCCGAAGACCGGGGCCTTCAAGCAGATCACCTTCTTCCGGGACTTCGACGTCCACTTCCCCTCCATCGGCCCCTTGGACCTCGTGCTGGAGGCCGGCGGGCGCCTCTACCGCGTGGAGCTGCCCTCGGAGAAGCTGGTGGAAGTGAAGGTGGAGGTGGCCACGGACCAGGCCCCCCTCCGGCCCCGGGAGGAGAACGCCAGCCGCCTGATCCGCAACGCGGACCTCTCGCCCCAGGGCAAGCGCGCGGTCTTCGAGGCCCGCGGCGAGATCTTCTCGGTGCCGGCGGAAAAGGGCTACGTCCTCAACCTCACGGCCTCCTCCGGCGTGGCCGAGCGCTTTCCCGCCCTCTCGCCGGACGGCAAGCAGGTGGCCTACTTCAGCGATCGCAGCGGGGAATACGAGCTTTGCGTGCGCCCCGCCGACGGCTCCGGCGGCGAGCGCCAGCTCACCCACCTGGGCCCCGGCTTCCGCTACCACCTGAGCTGGTCCCCGGACGGCAAGCGCGCGGTCTTCGCGGACCAGGCCATGGGCATCCACCTCTGCGACATGGAGACCGGCGCCGTCCGGAGCGTGGACAAGGGGCTCTTCTTCTTCCACGGGCGGCTGGAGGGCTTCCGGGCCAGCTGGAGCCCCGACAGCCGCTGGTTCGCCTACGTGCGCGACACCGAGAACCGGAACGGCGTCGTCGTGCTCCAGGACACGCGCACGGGCCGGCGCCACGAAGTCACCTCCCCCTTCTTCAACGCCGACGAGGTGGCCTTCGACCCCGAGGGGAACTTCCTCTTCCTGACCACGGGCCAGCACTTCGCCCCCACCTACAGCGACCTAGACAACACCTGGGTCTACGCCGGCTCCACCCGCCTGGCCGCCCTGCCCCTGCGGGCGGACGTGGCCAACCCCGTGGGGCCCCGGAACGACACGGACGAGGCCAAGCCCGGCCCTCGGGACCAGGAGGAGAAGAAGCAGAACGGGACCAAGGCCAAGGAGGGGGCCGCCGAGAAGAAGGAGGCGCCCAAGGCCGTGGAGATCGACCTGGAGGGCCTCGAGGGCCGCATGGTCCTCCTTCCGCCGCCGGCGGGCTACTATTCGGACCTCGCGGCCGTGAAGGGGAAGGTGGTGTACCGCCGCTCGGACAAGCAGGCCCTCGAGGGCGAGGCCCATTCCGGCCTCTACTTCTACGACCTCGAGAACCGCGAGGAGAAGACGGTGGCGGCGGACGTGGACGGGGCCATCGTGGCCCGGGACGGCGCGAAGGCGCTCGTCTCCAAGAAGGACGCCTACGCCATCCTCGAGCTCAAGGCGGACCAGAAGCTCGACAAGAAGCTGCCCACCTCGGAGCTGATGATGCGGGTGGACCCCCGGGCCGAGTGGCGTCAGATCTTCAACGACGCCTGGCGCCTGGAGCGGGACATGTTCTACGACCCCGGCATGCACGGGGTGGACTGGAAGGCCATGAAGGAGCGCTACGGAAAGCTCCTGGAGGACTGCGCCACCCGGGAGGACGTGAACTTCCTCCTCGGAGAGCTGATCTCGGAGCTCAACGCCTCCCACGCCTACCGGGGCGGGGGGGACCTGGAAACGGGGCCCCGCCTGGGGGTGGGCCTGCTGGGGGCCGACTTCGCCCTGGAGAACGGGGCCTACCGCATCCGGCGCATCCTGCGGGGGGCGGCCTGGGACGCCCAGGCCAAGGGCCCCCTGGCCCAGCCCGGCCTGCGGGTGAAGGAGGGGGACTACCTGCTGGCGGTGAACCGCGCCCCCCTGGACGTCCGCCAGGATCCCTGGGCGGCCTTGCAGGGCGTGGCCGGG
>CAYSXG010000271.1:3359-4967 GCA_964434895.1 uncultured Solibacteraceae bacterium
GCCTGAGGCCAGTATCCCTGCCGAGCCGTGCTGTGTGTGGACGGGCAGACGGTTGCTCGGACCCTCAACGCCAAGCCCTCCGCCGAGGGAGCATTGGACGGAACGCTCGAAACGATCTCCAGCGAGGGACGACTGCGCTACGAGGCCTGGGTGGAGGCCAAGCGCCGCTACGTGGACGAGGCCTCCCACGGGCGCATCGGCTACGTCTACGTGCCGGACACGGGCCTCGATGGGCAGACGGACCTGGTCCGCCAGTTCCGGGGCCAGTGGCAGAAGCCGGGCCTCGTCGTCGACGAGCGCTTCAACAGCGGCGGCCAGATCCCCGACCGCTTCGTGGAGCTGCTGGGCCGCCGGGTCCTCAACTACTGGGGGGTCCGGGACGGCATGAACTGGCAATGGCCGCCGGAGGCCCACGCGGGGGCCATGGCCATGCTCATCAACGGGTGGAGCGGCTCCGGCGGCGACCTCTTCCCCTACTACTTCAGGCAGGCGGGCCTCGGCCCCCTGGTGGGCCGCCGCACCTGGGGCGGGCTCATCGGCATCAGCGGCGCCCCCGACCTCGTCGACGGAGGCAGCGTCACGGTCCCCACCTTCGGCATCTACACCCGGGAGGGCGAGTGGGTGGTGGAGGGCCACGGGGTGGAGCCGGACATCGAGGTGATGGACGATCCCGCCCTTCTGACCGCCGGGAAGGACCCGCAGCTGGACCGCGCCATCCAGGAGGTGGAGAAGCAGCTGCAGGCCCGCCCGGTGAAGGCCACCCCCAAACCGGCCTACCCGGACCGCTCCGGGCGCTGACCCACCGCCGTGCGCCGGCCCTGGCCCCGCCTCCTCGTCCTGGCCGCGCTGCTGGCGGCGGCCGGCCTGGGGGCCCTCCTGCTCCGGGGCCCCCGGAGGAGCCTGGGCAGCCCCCTGACCCTCGTCGTGGAGCCGGGGGAGGGCCTGGCCCAGGACGTCCAGATGGGTCTGGCCCTGCTGATCCGGGACCACCTGGAGGTGCGGGGCCACGCCTCCGTGCTGGAAGGAGGGGCAGGTCCCCCTTCTCCCCGGGACAGCGCCCTGCTCTCCCTGAGGCCTCGACGCGAGGGGGAGCAGCTGGCCCTGGACGGCTTCTACCGCCCTCGCTCGGGGCCCGAGCGCCCCATCCACGCCCTTGGCCCGCCGCGGGAGGCCCTCGCCGCCCTGCTGGGGGAGCTGGGGATCTCCGAGGGGGGGAACGGCCGTCTGATCCCGGGGGAGGCCCGGGACGGCTGGGAGCTGCTCGCCCTCATGGGCATCCCCTCGGAATGGGAGCTGGACCCCAAGGTGCCCCGGGCCCAGGCCCTGGTGCGCCGCAATCCCGGCTGCGCCTCGGCGGAGCTCACCCTGGGGGTGCTGCTGCGGCGCCGCCTCAACGCCCAATCCGACGCCGGTCCGGACTTCCAGGAGCAGTGCCGCCTCCACTTCGAACGGGGCCTGGCGCTGCAGCCCGACCACCCCCGGGGGGCCCACGAGTTCGCCTACTTCCTGACGGATTCCGGGGACCAGCGGGGGGCCCTGGAGCTGCTCTTCCGCACCCTCCAGATCCAGCCCCGGATGGCGGTCCTCTGGGGCGCCCTGGCCTACCCC
>CAYSXG010000272.1:0-4960 GCA_964434895.1 uncultured Solibacteraceae bacterium
CTCTTCGGGCACGGGGTGGCCGGCCTCGTCGATGGCGCCGAATACGGCCGGGTCCACGGAGGCCACCCCCTTCAGCTGGGCCTCGGTGACCCCCAGGAGCCGTTCGGCGCTGGGATTGCACGTGACCACCCGGGCCTCCAGGTCCAGGAAGACCACGCCGTCGTGGAGGACGTTCAGGATGGCCCGATGCAGGAGGTCGGCGGAGGGCACGAGGCCCCTGTGCTGGTGCAGGACCTTCCGGAGCCCGGTGGGGATGCGGATCCGTGGGGATGGCGTGGGAGGCACGGGGGTTCCGAAAGAGGGGCCCATGTTCCAACACCCGCCCCCGGAATTCAATCGATCGGTCTTGCCCGGCCAAAAGGGTCAGGCCGGGAGCGAGTAGGTCTCCGCCCCCGCGAAGGAGGCCAAGGCCGCCACCGCCGCTTCCAGGGCCCGGGCGCGGGAGCGGGTGGCCTTGATCCCCGGCTCCCACCAGAGGCCTCGGACCTCGAGCAGACCCCGTTCCCGGTGCAGCTTGGGGTCCAGCCTCCCCACGAGGCGCTCCCCTTCCAGGATGGGCAGGACGTAGTAGCCGTAGGTCCGCTTGGGGCCGGGCACGAAGGCCTCGAAGCGGTAGTCGAAGCCGAAGCGCCGCAGGGCCCGGGCTCGGTCCCTCACCACCGGGTCGAAGGGGGCCAGGAAGCGGAGCTGGGTCGGCGCTTCCGGGAGGGCCCTCAGCCGCGTCTCCCAGTCGGCGCGGGCGTAGGCCCCGTGGGGGTGTGAACCGCCGTAGCCCTCCACCTGAACGGGCAAGAGGCGACCCTCCCGGGCCGCGGCGGCGCACCAGGTCCGCGCCACCTCCAGATCCAGGGCGTCCCAGAAGCCCGCCAGCTCCCGGGGGGTGAAGACCACCAGGCCGCGGGCGGCGAAGGCGCAGGCCCAGTCCGCGTGCTCCTCCGGGGAGGGCTCGGGAAGGGCGTGGGCCCCGGGCATCACCCGCTCGGCGAGGTCGTAGACCTTGTGGAAGTTCACGCGGCCGCGGATGGCCAGCACCCCGCTGCGCCACAGGAAATCCAGGGCCGCTTTTTGGGGCTTCCACCCCCACCAGGGCCCGCGCCGCTCGGGGTGCTCGAAGTCCTTGGACATCAGGGGGCCCTCCGCGGCGATGCGCGAGCGCACGTGGGCCACCACTTCCTCCGCGTTCGTGCCCCGGAAGTGGTACTGCCACCAGGCGTGGCCCCGCATGCGGGCCTCGTCCCGGCGGAAGCGGGGCTTCCAGTGGGGGTAGTGGGCGATGGGGATGGCCGAGGCGTCGTGGGTGAAGCCCTCGAAGAGCGCGCGGTCCCCCTCCAACAGGGTGCGCAGCTGCTCGGGCCGGTAACCCGCGAGCCGGGAAAAGAGGATCAGGTCCTGGGCTCGGGCCACCACGTTGATGGAGTCCATCTGCACGAAACCCAGGGTGTGGATGACCCGGGCGACCGCGGCCTTCGTGGCCCGGCGCTCCGGGTCCTCCAGCAGGCCCTGGGCGCCCAGGAAGAGGCGCGCGGCGCTGGAGGCCGGCATGGGGGCCGCTGCTTTCACAGCCGCGCCGCCAATTCCGCTCCCTGCCGGATGGCGCGCTTGGCGTCCAGCTCGGTGGCGAGTTCGGCCCCTCCGATGAGGTGGACAGGGATGCCCGCGGCCTCCAGGGGGGCCAGCAGCTCCCGCTGACTCACCTGGCCCGTGCAATTGACGATGGTGTCCACCTCCAGGCAGTGGGGCTCCCCTTGTTGGCCGTTACGGATCCACAGGCCCAGGTCGTCGATGCGCTCGTAGAAGACCCCGCCGATCATCTTCACCTTGTGGGCCTTGAGGCTGGAGCGGTGGATCCACCCGGTGGTCTTGCCCAGGCGGGCCCCCATCTTGTCCACCTTGCGCTGGAGCAGGAACACCTTGCGGGCCGGGGTGGGGCCGGGGTGGTCCGGCAGGAGGCCGCCCCGGTGGGCGTGGGCGCCGTCCACCCCCCATTCCTTCAAGTAGCCCTCGATGGTGGGGGCGTGGCCCTCCTGCACCAGGAACTCCGCCACGTCGAAGCCGATGCCTCCGGCGCCGATGACGGCCACCCTCGCGCCGGCGGGCCTCCGGTGCAGCAGAAGGTCGGGGTAGCTGAGGACCTTGGGGTGGTCGATGCCCGGGATCTCCGGAACCCTCGGCACCACGCCCGTGGCCAGCACCACCACGTCGAAGTCCCGCAGGTCCTCCACGGCGGCGCGGGTGCCGAGGCGCACCTCCACCCCCGTGAGGGCCAGGCGCTTGCCGAAGTAGCGGAGGGTCTCGTGGAACTCCTCCTTGCCGGGGATCTGCTTGGCGATGTTGAGCTGGCCCCCCAGCTCCGACGTCCCTTCGAAGAGGGTCACGCGGTGGCCCCGCTCGGCGGCGTAGGTGGCGCAGGAGAGACCCGCGGCCCCCCCGCCCACCACGGCCACGCGCTTGGGGTTCGAGGTCTTCGGAAAGAGGAGCTCGGTCTCGTAGCAGGCCTGGGGGTTCACCAGGCAGGTGGCGCGCTTCTGCTCGAAGACGTGGTCCAGGCAGGCCTGGTTGCAGGCGATGCAGGTGTTGATCTCGTCGTGGCGCCCCTGGGCCGCCTTCAGGACGAAGTGGGGATCCGCCAGCAGGGGACGTGCCATGGACACCATGTCCGCGTCCCCCCGGGCCAGGATCTCCTCGGCGGTTTCGGGCATGTTGATGCGATTGGTGGTGATGAGGGGGATCCCCACCTCCCCCTTCATCCGCCGGGTCACCCACGCGTAGGCGCCCCGGGGGACCATGGTGGCGATGGTGGGTACCCGGGCCTCGTGCCATCCGATGCCGGTGTTGAGAAGCGTCGCCCCCGCGGCCTCGATGGCCTTGGCCAGCTGCACCACCTCCTCCCAGGTGGAGCCGTCCGGCACCAGGTCCAGCATGGAGAGGCGGAAGATGATGATGAAGTTCCGCCCCACGGCCGCGCGCATGCGCCGGACGATCTCCACGGGGAAGCGCATGCGCTGCTCGAAGGGCCCCCCCCAGGCGTCGCTGCGGCGGTTGGTGCGGGTGACGAGGAACTGGTTGATGAGGTAGCCCTCGCTGCCCATCACCTCCACGCCGTCGTAGCCCGCGTCCTGGGCGAGCTTGGCGCAGTTCACGTAGTCGCGGATGGTCTTCTCCACCCCCCGTTCCGAGAGGGCGCTGGGCTTGAAGGGGGTGATGGGGGACTTGATGGCCGAGGGGCCCACGGAGAGGGGATGGTAGCTGTAGCGCCCACCGTGGAGGATCTGCAGGGCAATGCGGCCCCCCTCGGCGTGGACCGCCTCCGTGATCCTGCGGTGCTTGCCCACCTGCCAGAACCAGGAGAGCTGCGCGCCGAAGGGGGCCAGGCGCCCCCGCAGGTTCGGCGCGATGCCGCCGGTGACGATGAGGCCGACCCCGCCCTTGGCCCTTTCCGCGTAGAAGGCGGCCATCTTGTCGAAGCCGCCCTTCTCCTCCTCCAGGCCCGTGTGCATGGAGCCCATGAGCACGCGATTGGGGAGGGTGGTGAAGCCGAGGTCGAGGGGGGACAGCAGGTGCGGGTAGCTCATGGTCCGTCCGGGGGGAGCAGACAGTGTAGGCCAAGGCCCGCCCTCGAACATCAGCGCCGCATGCGCTCCCACTTCTCGGCCAGGGAGGGCACACCGCAGCTGCGGGCCAGGGCCACCGCCTGGTCCAGGGTCTTGCCTCGGGTGACCCGTCCGTAGACCGCCTGGACCAGCTGGTCCGCCTCCTGGAGCTTCCCCAGGCGCAGCTTGGCTTCCACGAGCAGGGCCACTTCGCCGGTCCATCCCCCGAACCCAAAGTAGGTGCCCAGCTGGACCTTGGGAGGCCCCCCGGAGCTGCCCGCCCCAGCGTCTTCCCGGGCCGCGGATTCCATGGCCCGGAGGAGCTCCTGGGCCTGGTCGAAGGCGGATTGCAGGACCGGCTCCGCCTCCCTCCAGTCGCCGCTGCGCTGGGCGTCCTCCACGAAGGCGTCCACCGCCGCGGGGGGCGGCCATCGGCGGGAGCCGGGAAGGGGAGGGACCCCTAGCAGCAACTCGCTGGGGCGCCCGCCGGATCCCGTCCGCCGCAGGGAGAGCCAGACCTGCCATCGGCGCTCGTCCGTGAGCCGGTGCTTGAGTTGGGCCTCCACCTCCGGCCGGAGGCGGGCCGCCAGGGCCCTCAGGAGGGGGCTGTGCTCGGCCAGGCCGCTGAGGGGCGCCGCCACGGGCAGGGGGCCCGTTTCGCCGCCGGCGTTCAGCCAATGCCCCTCCGTGATGAAGCGTTCGTAGAGGTCGGCGTATTCCCCCCAGATCAGGCTGTCCTCCTCCTCGCCCAGCAGGGTGGGGCCCGGACCCTTGGGGCTCCCTCCCTCCATTTCCTTTCCGCCCGGAGCCCCGTTTTGGGGGGCCTGTGGCTCCCGGGCCGCGGCTTCGGCGCCCAGGGCCGGGCCCAGCCGCAGCTCCGTGCGGCGCTCGGCGATGCTGCGCACCTCAAGCAGCAGGCGGGCCAGGCCGTCCGTATGCCCGGGATGCTCCTTCTGGAATTCCCGGAGGCGGGCCACCCGGGTGCGGAGCCCACTTTGTTCGTAGGCTTCCCGAAGCTGGCGGGGCGTCGGGGTCCCCGTCCCCTCGGCGTAGACCCGGGGGCCGGGTCCCACGAGGGCCCAGTGCGGAAGCTCCGGGCCCCAGCCCTGGAGCCGCTGGAGCTGTTTCCCGGCGGGCAGATCCGAGGATAGTCCTTGATGGGTCAGCTGAAGCTCCGCCAGCGCCTCCTGGCCGAGGAGGGCCTCGAGGGGCTCCGCCAGGCTCGGTCCGCCGGGGCCCGGCAGGCTCAGGAGCAGGCCCTCGGGGTGGAAGTGCAGGAGGTGGGAGAGGTTCACGTGGGCGTCCCCGGCCGCCACGAGGGTCTGGGCCGGGAGGGCGGCGGAGGCGAAGAGCAGCGAGGCGAGGGTCAA